>NZ_AYMH01000011.1:0-1166 GCF_000633475.1 Bacillus sp. H1a
TTTTTATATTAATGAAGAAAACAACTTGGATAGGAACAAATTGTTTTCTTCTGAAGGGTACAACAAAGAAAGATTAGGGAAGCAATACACAAACATGCCAATCAAACGGAGTGGAGGAAAATCGATAAAGACAGAAAAATCAGAAAATTAACTCAGTAAAGGTTCCTCTTTAATCTCTTTCTTTGTGAGTATAAGTTTAACATTAATAACAAGATAAAACAACAAAAAAATACAAGATTCTGATAAATTCGACATTTCCCTAGCTGCTAATTAAACTTGTTTATTTTCATATAGATTATTGGGTTTTGGTGCGAATATACGAAGAAGAACATGGATGGTAGTAGCTTCTTGTATTTTTTGCTATGAGGGGGCTCACCA
The DNA here is from genome assembly GCF_000633475.1 of Bacillus sp. H1a. Lineage (NCBI taxonomy): Bacteria > Bacillati > Bacillota > Bacilli > Caryophanales > Bacillaceae > Bacillus > Bacillus sp. H1a. The sequence continues at coordinate 379 of NZ_AYMH01000011.1, forward strand.
CATGCCCATCAACTTAAGAATTTTATAACACCCCCAGGGTGAAAATTCCGTGTATTTTTGACAGAAAACGGCTTATTTTTTCGTTTGGGGGTATTTGCTTTTCTTAGCTTGATAGCAATGCGGCAGGACCCCAAGGATAAGTTACAACTGGAGAAATTGGCTGTATAATAAAAAAGAACGCACCCTAACCCAAAAGATGTGCGTTCAATAACTTTTACAGAGTAGTCTTATTATAAAATAAGGCTACTTTTATTTTTTTCGATAAATTGCGGCATTATCGCTATCTTTTCTAACAAATACGTATTTTGATTTAAAATATGGATCGTTCTGTACTTTGTTAATAAATTTTTTTCCTATTGATAAACGTGATCCAGTAGAGTAAGATTCCCATAACGTTTCGTCAAATAAATGACGTACTTTAAATTCTTTTCCAGAAGATAATTTAGATGCTTCTTTGTCAATGTCTTGTACTGTCACTTCTAATTCCCCCTTATATCCGGCTGCCTTAAGTGCTAATTCTTTTATTAAAGCACCGGCTGTTTTACTATTGTTTTTGACTAATTTCTGAACTGCTTCAAATTCTTTTTCATTGAAACGAATAGTGACTGTTGGACTCATTTCTTATCCCCCCCTTCTATACAATTCACCTATGTCTTACATAAGTGATTGAGATGATTATATACTTTTGTAAGACATAAGTAAAGGCTAGATGTAAAATATTATTGAACAGTTTAGACTTAAAAGCTTTCAAAACTCAGCACATTTGCGTGGTCTTATCCCTGTCAAGT
>NZ_AYMH01000012.1:0-121781 GCF_000633475.1 Bacillus sp. H1a
GAATAGGGAAAAGAAAGAGCAAACATGTTGCAAGTTGTAGAGGTAAGGAAAGAAAAGTGCAAAAGGAATGCAAGTAAAGAAGAATAGGAAAAAAAGAGCAAACATGTTGCAAGTTGTAGAGGTAAGGAAAGAAAAGCGCAAAAGGAATGCAAGTAAAGAAGAATAGGGAAAAGAAAGAGCAGACATGTTGCAAGGTAAGCGTCAAATATTCCCCACCTACTATTTGTAAATAATCCCTGAGATAATCTCCTTACATAATACATGTGAAGGTTTATTCAAAACAAATCCAAAATGTTACTATAAAAAAGAACCCTAAGATTAGGGTTCCAACATAAATCATTTAAAGTTTTTTATAAACCTACTTTGTCGCTTTTCGTCCTACTAATACCCAGTACAGAGATAAGCTGAAAAAGACAATCAGTACGAGAATGAATAGGATATTACTAAACATGGAAGCATCCGCATTGTTTATCATTCCTAGGAAGCTTTTTTTCATTGCGGAATGGTCCATCATCGCAGCTGTGTAGGCAATTCCGATTGACATCGCGACATTCAGTGTTAAGTTATAAAATCCGATTGCTGTTCCTGTTTTTTCTTTCTCGATTGTACAAATGCAAGAATTAAGTAATGGTGCATACAAGAATGCAAAAGAACTGGAAAATAAAACCATAGATATTACGAATACAACAACAGAAGTTTTGATAAAGAATCCACCTAATAGTAAGCTGATCATAATGATACACATAGCGAGTGTAATACATTGCTTGCTTCCCATAACCTTTGCAATTTTTCCAGAAAGAGCCCCAACTATAGTCGCTGCTATATAACCTGGAATCAATAAAAGTGAAATTGTATCTAGCTTCAAACCATAAATCTTTTCAAGCAAGAATGGAAATAGGAAAATATATGCTAGTTGTACAGAGTAAATGATAAACGCAACGCCAAGTAATGAGATAAACTGCTTATTTTGGAAGAATGAGATGCCAATAAAAGCAGTTGATTTCTTACTGATATATGTAAGGAACAAGGTAATTGCAACAATAAATAAGATCAGGTAAAGCCAATTGAAATCTGTAATATATAGTAGTAGGGACGCTGAAATAATTCCAACTAGAAATAATCCTAATACATCTACATTACTATTTTTCGCTTCTTCCTTAGGAAAATATTTTAAAATAAAAGGAAGAGTGAAAAGTGTTACTAAAGATAGTAAAAATAGGTTTGTCCAATGGAAATATGTTGAAACATAACCTCCAGTTAATGCACCGATAAGCTGTGAAAGAGCAAAACTACTTGTACTAAATCCTAAATATTTCTTTTGTTCCTCTATAGGTAAATGCTTTGTGACAAATATGACATATAACGTTTCAGCTGATGCTAAACCAGCAGTTTGGATAATTCGTGAGACAACAACTAGTAAAAACGAGTGCTGAAAAATATATCCCATGACTGAACCGGCACAGATTAAAATAATCCCAATACTAAGAAGTTTTCTAATACTAACAGAATCCGCTAAAGCCGCGTAAACGACAGCTCCAATTCCTATCACAAGGCCAGCTAATGTTGCTTGCCAGCTAACTGTTGTCGCTGAAATTTGAAAATCCTTTGCTATATCAACAGAAATAATCTTAAATGAATTGTCAATTACCAAACATAATAGAAATAACAGTAAGGTAACAGGTACTGCTTTATTGGCACTATATTCCTGAGTTTTCTTCATGCTTACATCTGAATTTATTGTAGACATAGTGATATTTCTCTCCTTTTGTAATTTAGGAAATCGTCTTCTTGAATCATAATTGTCTAACTATTAATTGATGATTGGATGGCTCAGTAGTTTCTACGCCATTTGTTTCATATGCGAGATTTCCTTGTGCACAGTTGTACCCATATTTGTTTTTTCCTTTTTATGATATTTAAAAAAGGGAACGTTTTCATGAATGATTGAAAGTAAATTGATGACACTTTCATAATTGCGTGTGGTAACTTTCTACAATATTGTATAGTTGTCTAAAGAACCTGTATACATCTAAAAAAATGACAAGGATACCACATACCTTGTTTGTATGATGTTTACAAGGTAGCATTTGCTTGAATAACGAAAAATATTTTACATTTTGACGACACTTTCTATTAGGGGTACCGCCACACATCCATCAACGTAAGGATTTAGACTATTTTTGAAGTTAAAAGCACGTCACCCTTTCTCATTAACATAAGGTAAACGTAAAGTAACTCTGCATCTAGGAGGTAAATCCGTTGACCACGGCAAGACTTTATCAATTTCTTCTTTATTGTTTAAATCGATATTAGGAAGTGTTTCAAACAAATAAAGAAGATAATGATAGGGACTTAAATTGTTCTCTTTTGCGGTTTCAACCACACTATACATGATGGTACTTCCTCTAGCACTTCGCGGTGTATTTGAGAACATCCAGTTTTTTCTCCCAATTACAAACGGTTTAATAGAACGTTCACTTCTGCTGTTATCGATTTCTAAATGGCCGTCTAATAAAAAGGCTTCATGATGATTCCATTGATTCAAACAATAAGTGATGGCTTTTCCTAGAGCGCTTTTTGGCAAAACAAGATTTTTCTGTTCATGAAGCCATGCCGAAAAAAGGTCCAGAATAAGCCTGCTTTTTTTGACGCTGCCCATATCACTCGGTAGGGTTGACATGTTTGCGCTTCCTTTCAATCGAATAGAGTTGATTACAGAAGTGTAAGCCTTCACTTGTCTTCACTTTTTTCCCCCTTCTGTGAATCAGGTAAAGTTTTTAAGGCTTCATCAAACTTCCGTCTGGCATGCACCCAACATCCCACAAGAGTGACATCCGGTACTTAATGATAACCGCTATATCCATCTACTTGTAAATACCCTTGAAAACCAGTTAAAAAACGCTTCGGATGTTCCCCTGTTCTTGTGGGCTGATAGTCATAGAGAACAATAGGGATATCCTCTCGCCCCGTACGGTATAACCACAGATAGGACTTGGTTGTTGCGGCCCAACCAGGTTCACGTAAGACTTGGAAGGTTGTTTCATCCGCATGAAGGGTGGTTCGAGTAAGTAGATATTCATGCATCCTTTCATACAGAATCGCTAACCATCGATCAGCCCCATATAATAACCAATTTCTTATCGTTTGTCGTGATAAGAAGATCCCCATCCGTTCAAAATGCTTTTCTTGACGATAAAGAGGAATAGGGAAAAGAAAGAGTAGACATGTTGCAAGTTATAGAATTAAGGAGAGGAAAGCGCAAAAGGAATGCAAAGTAAAGGAGAATGGGAAAAGAAAGAGCAAACGTATTGCAAGTATTGAATTAAAAAGAAGAAACCGCAAAACTTTTGATTATCTGTTACAATAGATTAAATATAATTGTAGAACAGATTTTTATTAACAAAACTAATTTGTTGGGATCCATGGTTTAGGGAGGAGTATGAAGTGGATAACTTATTACAAATGTTCCGAGATGCCTTGTTGATCTCTGAGCCAATTTATAAATCAAATGAGCCTTTATGGACAAAATGGAATGCATACTTTAATGATGTTGAAAAAAATAATAATAAAGTATTAACTTCATCTTATGCTTCCCCTTCATTTACTGCATTAGTATCGTGGTTAGAGAAAAAGCAAGAGTCCGGAATTACATTATTACAAATTTATGCAAAAATTGATTCTTATAAGGAAGAAATATATACGGAAATTGAAGGATTTATAGAAAAAGAATTTCAGAATGTAGCACCTTCAAATTCCATAATATTAGAAAATGATCAAAATATAGATAAGACAAATATAGTGAACCATGAGGATTATTACGAGGTAAATAACTCTGCTGTTTATTATAAACTAAGAGATGGAATTGCAAAGAATCAATTTGAAGAAGATGAAAATAGAAAAGTTTTACAATATCCCATTGAAACGAAGTCTTCTAATGGTGTTGCGCAACTTTCTTCACACAAAGATGAAGATTTAAGACTTACAAACACTGAAGAAGCGGCTCGATGGAATACTCTTGTTGATGATGTAATGAGTAATATGGATGATTTAACGGCAGATTGTTTAGATGCAATTACAATACAGTGGATAAACGAAGCAAAATCTCCAGATGAGTTCATTGATTTTTCTTATGAGCAAGTTTTAGAGATGTGCAACATTCCAAAGACAATCGTCAAAAATAAAGAATATTATCGAGCTGAAGATAAAATTAAAATAGCAAAGAGAATTGCTGCTTTAGCGAGTATTTTTATCTATTTAAATGATGATAACGAGGTAGTAGTATTAAATGATCGGGATGATGAAGGAGAACGATTAGAATTAAAGCGTGAGGTTATTAAAAGGTTATTTGTATTAGATTCGGTTGTATTGTGGAGACATAGTGTTACAAATGAATATATGGGTATTGAATCTTGTCGTATTAAGCCCGGAAGCTTTTTAACTAATTACTTATATGGATCAAATAATACAACGGCTTTATTGTCTAAAAAAGCACTTGAATACAATAGTTATAGACATAAATATCATAAAAGGTTAATTCGATATCTAACGTGGCAATGGAGAATTAGACAAATGTATTCATCATTGAAAAAGCCTTATTCTATAGGAGGGGACAAGGGGTTACTATCAGTAATGGACATTCCAAAAGATTGGAAGCCGAATCGTATTAGGGAACAGTTAGAAAATGTTCTAATGGATTTAGAAAATGAGAAAGTAATCTCTCATTGGGAGTATAGTGATCCGCTTGATGAACAACAAGTTGGGAAACGTAACTGGTTTAAAAATTATTACGCTAACTTAGGAATAACTATTTTACCACCTGAGGAAATGCTACAATCAATGGATAGGGTAATCGGAAAGAAGAGTATAGAGGAACCACAAGAACAATTACTTGAAGTAACAGTTGTTGAAGAGGTAAGGAAGACTGTAGAATCAGTCGAACAAATAGAGAAGAAGATCCGTGACAAAATACTGAAAGTGCATAATGAAAAAAAAGTAAGCATTCGTGAAATAGCAGATGAAATTAGTATTTCACCATCTACGTTGTCTAGATTTTGTAATTATAAAACAAAACGTCTGTCTAAAAAAGCATTAGAAAAGTTGACAAAATGGTGTGAAAGACAAGAAATATTAGAGAAGATGTAACGTAGACTAAAGACTGCTTTTAAAATAAGTCAAATTAAAAATACACATACATTATGTATGTGTATTTTATTTATTATCAATTATAAGAGGCTGAAATACCTTTATAAGTAATAATTTTGGCGGGCTAAGGTCCTGGAATTAAAAAATTGATATGGTTATTCTGTTTAATCGACTACAATTAAATTTCTTGTCTTATCGATATGGTTAAGTAACATATGATACTCTTCTTCATACATAGTTAAGCGTTGTAGAAGGGATTGATTCTCTGCTTCTAAATATTCAATTTGATTTTGTAAATTTGTTAATTCATCCATTTCTTTATAATTTTGTAGAAAGAGAATAATGTTGTCTAATGTCATAGACAAAGAGTTTGTTTCCTTTTCTGGTTGGGAGGGGGAAATGTTGTTTCCCACTTTTTGATTTTGTTTTGCTTGTTGTATTTCTTCTTCGTATTGTTTTCGCACGTATGAATTCCAACGAAATCCGCAAGCTGCGGGTGTCCTAGCTAATTGCTTTGCTACTTCTTTGAATGCAGCTAACTGTGTTCCACCGTTACGAATATTCTGAAGTACTATTGATGCGAGAAATAAATCGTCATCGTTAGTCCAGGAATCTTGTCTTGAAATTACCATTTTTTCAACCTCCCTTATATGTTTTATATTACATATATGCAAATACTGAAAGGGATAGAAGTTAAAGAACTTCTATTAACATCATTTGTATTTGAAATGACAGATACTTATGATAGCTTACGTCTCTCTAAATTCTCTGTAAATTGATTGCTTTGAAAATCCCAAAACAAGAAATTATTAGAAGGGATTTTATTGAATATGATAAAATTAGATAAAAATATCAGATGAAAGGTGAGGAAACAGTGAAGAGGATTACCATTTCTTTTATTTCATTGTTATCGCTAATGATATTATTGAGTGGATGTAGTCTAAATGCTGATTCAAAAACAGATTTGTTTCAATATAAGAATTCATATGTAGGTGACAACAGTGCAGTTGGAAATATCGTAAATCAATTGGCACATAACAAAGAGTTAAATCAAATTTCACTTGAGACCAAGAAAGAACCATATGGAATTATTTTGGAATACAAAGATTTAGATGTAAAAAAAGTAGATAAAGAAATGAAGGAAACTGTTATATCAAACTCTACATTTCTTTTTGCTTTAATTAAAAATGTAGATTGGATTACATTCAAATTTCCAGACCAAGAATTCTCTGTAACAAAAGAGAAATTACAAGATTGGTACAACAATAAATTGGATGGGTTTGAAAATGAACAAGACTTAAAGAAACTGATACAGGAACACTTGAAGTCTGAGGACTCAGTTAATCAGTTTTTTCACCAGTAAAAGCAAGAGTGCCCTAATCCAGAGCACTCTTATTTTTAGGGTATTATCAACAACTATCTTTAACAGAGCCATTTTTAAGTATTTGTTGTAGCTTAAAGGATTTGATAATGGTTATGATATAATAAAATTCAAGTATAATAAGGGGGATTAATTAAATGATTTTTCAAAGCATGATAACAGCTTTTATAGAAAAATTACAAGAGACGGTGAATCCCTATTGGATAATTGTGTTTGGATCAACGGCTGAGAACAGAGAACGGGAAGATAGTGATATTGATATAGCTTATTTAAGTGACATAACTTTAGGGAATTATGAACGTTTTTTATTAGCGCAGGAGTTAGCAAACATCGTTAATAGAGATGTTGATTTAGTTGATTTATCCGAAGCTTCTACAGTTTTTCAAGCCCAGATTATACATACAGGAAAGACAATATTTTGTTCTGATGAAGAACGGAAGATTATTTTTGAAATGAAAACTTTAAAAATGTATTCAAAATTGAATGAGGAACGCCAGATAGTATTCGATGATATAAAGAAAAGAGGTTCTATATATGAAGAATGAGGTTATTTTAAATAAAATTTCCACAATAGAGCGTTGTATAAAAAGAATCCAAGATGTGTATGGAAATGACCCTGAAAATTTAGAGGATTATACAAAGCAAGATTCAATAATATTGAACATACAAAGAGCTTGTGAAGCAAGTATTGATTTAGCAATGCATATTGTTGCTGGGAAAAAGTTAGGACTACCTCAATCTAGTCGAGAGGCCTTTGATTTATTGGTTACAGCAGGCTTACTTAGCGCAGAGCTAGCAAATAAGTTAAAGGCGATGGTTGGATTTCGTAATATTGCTGTTCATGATTATCAAAGTGTAAATTTGGATATTGTTCGCCAAATTATTGAAAAACATTTAACCGATTTTAAACTATTTACGAAAGAAGTTATGGGGATATTGGAATTTTAGGCAAAAGAACAGAATAATGAAGTTGAGAAAGAAAGTAATTCTGAGACTTCCGAACCAGCTATTGAAACAATCACTTTTTGTCGTAAGAAGAAACGCGGTCATAAGGATGAGTCTGTCCAAAACCTTCCGATTGAAATGGTTGAATATCGTTTGCCTAATGAGGAGCAGGTTTGTTCGTGTTGTAGTGGTGCTTTCTTCGAAAAAATTTCAAAATCTGTACAACCTGTTACAAATCAAATTAAAGCGAATTGGAGTAATTTAAGTGATATTTTGCAAAATAGTCAAACTATCGTTCGAGTTGTAAATGAATTATCACACATTGCAAATACATACGCGAATAGCAGTAGTAATGTTGAGGCAAGTATGAAAGAGCAAGAAATATATGTACAGGATATTGCAGAACTATCAAATTCATTAAGTTGGCGTTCACAAGAGTTACAAGAATTAATTGGAGAGTTTAAAAGTTAATAGAATAAATAAGGTGTAGGATTAATCCATTTGAAAAAGCTTTTTTGATATTGGATAGAAGAAACAGTATATGTAGCAAAGAAGGCACAACTTTACATAAAAGACTCATTCTAATTAGAATGAGTCTTTTTGTTAATTATAATTTATATTTCGTAAATTATGGGATTACTTTAATAAATGTAAAAAGTGAGTCGTTTGGGCTGCAATTTTGATTGAGGTAATTGTCTCTTTAATAATGTAACAGTGTGCGTGAACTACTCGCCACTTAGCAAACCTTGAAGAGGGAGCTTCTCAGTTCCACGACGAAAGCAACCTTTCGTCTCCCTGAGCGTTACTTCGGGGTGTTCCCCCCTAGATGTCCAACGCTTGGACGCCCTTTTGGTACGGTTGATATTTTACGCAGGAACCGAATTGCTTGGTTTTCGCACTCTGTTTTCTCCCTGCAACCTCATATATCAAATTATCAAAGAACTTCATATAGCTAGTTTATCAAAAGTTTTTGGCTATGCCAAACCGAAATTCATCTCCCACCAACCGTTGGGCTAGCGCCCTTCATACGCTTGAGAAAGGAGAATTCTTTCGGTAAATTCGCTAAAGTGACACTTGATTACCTATAAAAACTCATTGTATTTGATGTATGGTCGATAGAAGTGTAGATAAATGAGTTATACAACTAAAAGAATATTTTTTTGCATATTTTATTGGAAATAGAGCATGATATTACCAAAATCAATGGAGGTGTGTAAGAAATGCAAATTCGCGAAAATAATAATTCAAATGAAATTTTGGTAGCAGCTGCAGCAAGTGCTATTGAGCAAATGAAGTATGAAATTGCTCAGGAGTTTGGTGTTACACTTGGACCGGATTCAACAGCACGAGCAAATGGTTCAGTAGGTGGGGAAATTACGAAACGCTTAGTGCGTATGGCGCAAGAACAGTTATCAGGGCAATATAAAATTCACTAAGAGAAAATATGTGTTTGAACCAAAAGATAGGGAAGGAGTGTGAAAGTATTATTCACACTCCTGTTTTATCGTGTATAGGTAAAGTGTTTAAATCAACTAAATGGCTAACGTTGCTCATTTAATGATAGTTAGCTTTTTAGATGTACTCCAACAGTAGAGTAGTTGATTCATTTAATGTTTTCAATGGAGATAAATTAGCATTCATAAGCTAAATTTCATGAGAAAATAGAAAAACCACCCTTAATGAGTGGTTTCTAATAATTATTTTTGGATTATACATTTAAAATTAGGCGATAAGATAAGTGGGCAAAGCTAAATCAATAAGAGATACTTTATACATTTCTATTATTTTGGTTCTGGATAATGATTGTAGTACGAGATTCTAATAAATTCTTGGTAGACATTTGTTAATTTAGCATCTCTAAGAGCATCGTTGAATCTTTGCATACGTACACTACCTTGAGCGTAGCCTCCACCAGGAGTATAAGGATTTCTAGCTTCAAAGTCATCCATAAATGCTTTTAATTTTTTATAGTCTTGAGATTGATAGAAAGCAGTGGCTTCTTCAGGAGTAACATCAAAGTAAGAAGAAGATGTTGAGTTATAAGAAGCTGCTTGAGCAGTAGGTGTCTCTAGCATAGTTGCAGCTCCACCAAACATAGTAAGTGCCATAGAAGACACAATGATTTTTTTAAACATAATAAAACCTCCACGTAGAATATTTGGATTAATAGTAATCCTGTAATTATTATAGTTACAATGAAAATGATTATCAAATGCAATGTTGCATAATTTATGATGTGAACGAGAAGTCCCTCCATCTCTAAATGAAGGAATGTAACAGGGAATTAATAGGTTAAGTGTACAGAGATAATAAAGTTGTTTAAAAAACGCCGGTCATGTTATTCAACAATTTGGCCATTTAATGGAATAAAGCTTATTGAGTTAACCGGGACAGGTTGATTAATAAGAAAAGGAAATGAAACCAGTTTTATAGAATTAATTAGGTAATTCATTTTCCTGGAGGGATAACTGAATGGCTGAATTGATTTATCATGTTGCAGTTGCACTAGATAACTTTATTGCAGATCAAGGTATGATAGATGGAAATATTAATAATTCTAGCTTTTTATTTGATGGGGATCATGTCCCAGACTTTTTATCAGATATTCATCAATACGATGCCGTATTGATGGGTGGAAAAACATATGAGTTTGGATTTCAATTCGGTGCTAAACCAGGTGAACCTGGCTATAAGGGCATAAAACATTACATATTTTCAAACTCCATGCAGTTTGAGTCAAACGAAGAGGTCGAACTTATCAAAGGTGATGCTATAGGATTTATTAAGAATCTCAAACAGCAGGGGAAGGGTAAAATTTGGCTATGTGGAGGCGGAGAATTAGCTGGGTCGTTGATTAAGCATAAACTTATTGATCAATTGGTGCTGAAGGTTAACCCAATTATAGTCGGTGAAGGTATTTCTCTATTCGGAAGCGTAAAGCCACGTCTTAACTTAAAGTTAGTGGACATGAAACAGTACTCTAGTGGAGTTGTCAAACCGACTTACAATATTATTTATACTTAGGATTATCCTAGAGAACCCCTGTCTTTAATTAATTTTCAACAATAAAATTTCAACCAATTGTTCAATAAAAGGGCGCTTTATGACTTAAATAAAAAACACTTACAAGTGTACTTATAATTATATTTAGGTTAGATAAGTGAAACAGTTGAAATTAAAAGGACCACACATTTTAGATATGTCTAATATGTATGGGTGTCGCTTTTAAATAAGGTCACGGTGTTTATAAAAAAGACACGATGTTTTGAATAAAGTCGCGATGTTTGCAAAAAAGTTACGATGCTTTACCCCTTTGTATATAGTTATCAAAGGGGTTTTTATAGTGAAAGGAAAAGTACGTCTGAATTAAAATGTCATTATGCATAATAGAGAACTATGTAAAGATCCTAATTGTAAATTTTGTGCTGCTAATAACCAATAAATAGAAAAGTTTGAAAAAATACATTAATTATTTAGTTTTTGATCCTCTTACATATTAATCAAAAATATAATAATGGGTAAGGAGGAGAAAGATATGGCTACTATTCGTAAAGAAATCGTAATTGAAGCAAATGCTGATCAAGTATGGGGCGCAGTGAGTGATATCGGTGCTGTACATCAACGGTTTGTACCAGGGTATACTTTGGATACCCGGTTAGACGGTAATGATAGAATTCTATATTTTCCACATGGAGGAGTAGTACGTGAACGGATTGTTTCGATTGATGCCAAAACATATCGGTTCTCTTATGCAGTTGTCGAAGGAAGTAATCCACCCTTAATTCATCATCATGCTTCTTTTCAAGTTTTTGCAAAGGATGAGAACGAAAGTATTCTCGTCTGGATCACTGATTTTCTACCAAATCATACAGAACCTGAAATGAGAATTCGCATTGATCGAGCATCCCAAATAATAAAGCAGACCATTGAGAAGGAAGTAAAATAGTAAACTCAGAAAAATAAGATTGAGCCATCATCGCTCAATCAATCCAGATTGTGAAATATTATACTTAAAGTAACGGGTAGCGTTAGTTGAAGAAGAATTAAGTGATTTTAGGATTGAGATCATATTTTAGTTATTCCATTAAAGGGCGCTATTGTTGAATAAACCTTAGATTTTTAAACGACTTTATTGTTATATTTTTGAGTACAGTGAAGTATCTTATATCGAAAATTAAACAACTATATTTTAACTCCGTCCTAAATTTAGAACGGGGTTATGCTTGTTTTAGGTTTTAAAATTAAATAGCTTTATTGTCCTTTTACATTAAGAGTGGTATACATATTATTTGGGTTAACAAGAAAACCAAATAGAAAGGCTATTTTTAGTTGGAGAAATTTAAAAGGCCTTGTCATTAAAGAGAGGGCCTTTCAAAAAAGAATGACAGTTGATAACTGAAGGTACCATTATTGGGATTTGAATTCCATTCGTTTTGTGTTGAGAAATATAGATTCTATTTTGTAGAAGGTGAGATGAAGAGATGCTTCTTATAGATTTTGCAATACGAGAAAGCAAAAGTAGAATTTTAATTCGTCTTTAAACAAGGGATAGAAAAATTACTTTTGCTTAGCAAAGCATGTTAAGCCTCATTCAATGTCAAGTAATTGACTATAAAATAATCCTTTCAAAACAAAATATAGTCTGGCTAAAAAATTAGAGGGTATCAATTCATTGAAGCAGTAAAAAACTGTTTTCAGGATAGGTGTCCTTTTTGGTTTGAAAAAGAGAATATATTTTCTCAACAGGACAAATGGTAATCATCTATAAGTACTACTTATAAGGATAATAGGAAAATAGAAATGATTAATAAAGGAGAATGTGAAATGATATCATTAATACCTGATAGAGATCTAGCTGAAATCCGCGAAGAAGATGTAGATGTATTAAAGGTAATGGCACATCCCGTTCGATTACAAATTGTAAAAGAATTAATGCATCACAAAATATGCAATGTTACACAGTTAACAGAAATATTAAGACTCCCACAATCCACTGTTTCACAGCATCTATCAAAATTAAGGGGAACCGTACTCCGTGCAGAGAGAAGAGGATTAGAGATGCATTATTATATAAATAATGCTAAGGCTCGTCAGATTGTAGGAATTTTAGGTTTGTAGGTAAATGATAAGCAAAAAGTTCCTTTTTATAAAATAGGGAACTTTTTGCATGTTTATCAAAGTGTGTACCATTACAAAAAAACATGAAATTTAGAAAGGATGTCGATCTAGGATGTTTTTGTATAGAGCGAATTGGGGAAGGGATGAGTAGCAGCTACATTACATCTTAAAATAGCACACATGTAAAATTGCATACAATCTATCCTTGATAACTAAATAAAAATGTAACTGTAATGATTACATTGAATAGAACTCTAAATTATTTATTCATATAGGATATCAATGGAGGTGATAGAAAATGTATATGAAAAAGATGATTTTAGCGAGTTCACTTGATTTTGTTCTACCGTATGAAAATAACACGTATGAAATAGTTCAAATTGTTCAGTAGTATTATGAGATTTTGAGTAATAGAGATACAATTGTTAATTCTTATTAAAAGGATTTATAGCGCAAGAATTATTTTAATTGATAGATATGAGAATCCTATTTTCAAAGGGTATGCTGAAAGAATTCAGAAATAGTACATTAGATAAATGGCTAATATTTCTGCGGTTTTCACATTAAATAAAAAGTAATATTTGTAGTCGAAATAATATCCTATTATACATTTATATAAATTTAACAATTTAAAAGGTGGAATATGAAAAATAAGAAGAGTTTCGTAAAAGTTGGATTAACGACGGGCGTAATGTTGTCTGTGATTATGCCATATAGAGGGGTCCATGCAGCGAAAGATGCACTAAAAGGAAAAACAGAACAAGCATTATCATCAAGGCAAATTAATACAGAATCGAAAGTAAATTATAATGTAACGCAAAGTCGTAAATCTTATGATGGTACAACATTGGTACGTCTGCAACAAACATATGAGGGACGTGATGTATACGGATACCAACTGACAGCACATATTAATGATGACGGTGTACTTACGAGTGTTTCAGGGGATAGTGCTCAAGATTTACAACAACAAGAAGACTTGAATCAGTCTATTACTCTATCAAAAGAAGATGCAAAGAATCAGATATTCAATCTATACGGGAACGATCTCACATTTGTTGAGGAACCAGAGATTAAAGAAGTAGTGTATGTAGACGAAATTACGAACAAAGCTACAAATGCATATCAAATTAACTTTAGTGCATCTACACCCGAATATGTATCTGGAACAGTATTAATTGATGCTTTTAATGGAAATCTATTAAAGGAAATAGTCCAAAAATTAGGGATACAAGTAGATAAAAATATAGTTCAATCTGTGACAACGAATAAATCACAAAATCCTTCCGGTTTAACTGGTACAGGAAGAGATGATTTGGGAGTTAATCGTACATTTGGAATTTCATAACGAAGCGATGGTACGTATATACTTGCAGATTATTCCCATGGTAAAGGTATTGAAACGTATACTGCAAATTATAAAGACTATAACAACTATAGAAGAAATGCTTGGGGTTACCTTGATGACTTCGTTACAAGTAATTCTAAAACATTCACAGATCCTAAGGCTGTCAGTGCACACTTTTTAGCAACAAAAGTATATGACTTCTATCAAGAGAAATATGGATGTAACAGTTTTGATAATAATGGCCAAAAGGTAATTTCAGTTGTTCACGGTTGGAAAACAAATGGCTCTAATTCAGGAGACCCTACAAAATGGTTCAATGCTTTTAGTAATGGGGCTATGTTGGTATCTGGAGATCCAATTGTAAAAGCATACGATGTGGCAGGTCATGAATTTACACATGCGGTTACAAGCAATGAGTCGGGACTTGAGTATGCAGGAGAGGCCAGTGCAATTAATGAGGCCTTATCCGATATTTTAGGTGTAGCGGTTGAAAAGTATGTTAATAATGGAAAATTTAATTGGACAATGGGAGAACAATCAGGTCGTATTTTTAGAGATATGAAAAATCCGTCATCAATATCTTCTAGATATCCTGAAGATTATAGACACTATAACCATTTACCTATTGATGCTGATCACGATCATGGTGGCGTGTATACAAACTCTAGTATTATTAACAAAGTAGCTTATTTGATTGCTAGTGGTGGGAATCATAATGGGATAGACGTACAAGGTATAGGAGAAGATAAAAATGTTTGATATCTTCTATTATGCGAATACGGATGAATTAAATATGACTTCTGATTTTAAAGAATTAAAAGAAGCTTGTATTCGAGTAGCAACAAACTTATATGGTAAAAGTTCATCAGAAGTACAAGTTGTCCAACAAGCTTTTAAAGCAGCGTATATTTAAATATTTAGTAGTATTCTTTTATTTAGATAATAGTTTAATGATATTCTTCTAATAATGAAGAGATATTTTCGAATTTTCGTTTTATATAAAAGAAAAAAACGCTATTTAACGGGGGAAATGGCGTTTTTTTCTTATTTAAATTGTTTCGCCTTATGCATTCGCAGGTGCAGGCGGTCTCCCGTGATCATAGGCAGGCGAATCAGTATGACCTTCACTATATACTAAATTAGTATTTTGTGGTGCAGGTGTGTCACCCTTGTTAAATGTAGAAAATTCAAGGTTATTACTAATACCAAAAGTCATAATTCCAGTTAACGCTAATCCTACTATTGTTAATCCAATCTTTTTCATTACTTTAACGCCCCTTTAGCTAATATTTTTTTTCTTGCTTCATTACTCATATAAAAATATTTACTAGCCTTCGCATGATTCTCTTCTACATAAAATTTATTCGCTAGTCGTTCTGCATATTCTTCAATACAATCCCATAATTCTTCTTTTTTAAAGTATGAAATTCCTGCTAATACAGCTGCTTCTAATTCTGTAGTATTAGATGAGTTGTTCATCCTTTCTAAAATTTTAAAGCGATATTGATATTCAATATTTTCTAATTCATTACAGATGGCTAAACCTTTTTCAATGAGATGAGATGCAACTGCCGTTTCACCTAATTTTAAATGCTCATCTGCTTGCAAAAATAGGGCTTTAAAGTGATTTGGTATGTTTTCCGTAACTTCTGATAAGTGACGAATTGCTAAAGAGGAAAGATTTTGGTTTGCATACAAGAGTCCGATATTATTTCTAACACGTAATAATAATGTTTCTTCATTTTTATTTTTTAGAATATCTATAGCGGCGGTAAAACTTTCTTCAGCTTGTTCAAATTGCCTTAAATCTATACAAGATAGACCAAAAACATTGTCACATAAAGCAACATTAATGTCATAATCTGTGTGTTTAGAAAAATAATTTCTTGCTACTCGTATGTGGTCAATAGCTAAAAATGGTTTGTAGATTTGATAGTAAAATGAAGCAAAGCGATAATTAAATTCAGCTTTCTCTAATTCACTTAGTGTGTAAAATAATAGTTTTTCGGCTTTCTCAAAATGTTCTTTTGCCTCATTGTAGTCTGTAAGAATTGTGCTGTGAATTGCTTTAAAAAAATGATAATAATAGGATAGAAGGCTGTTATCGGGTATATCAAAGGAGTTAATTTCATTAAAACTAACTTTTGTAATGCTAAGCCCATCTGTCAGCACTTTATATCTGAAGTCTAATAATGAATAGTATAATAATAAATTTTCGTCTTCTTTTATAATATCAAGTTTGTCTTCAACTTCTTGCTTTAAGTTCGTTGCTTGCATATTTTGAAGTCGTAGTATAGTTTGATACCAATCATTTAGTAAACTTGATATTTGTTCATTTCCCTGTATTTGAACGTTCATGAAATCCCCTCGCCTTTTAGAATATTTTATAAATAATGATAGCAAGGATAGAAAGTAATGGATATTGTTTTTGGATATTTCTCAACATTTTAAAAATAAAATAATACTATTGGAATTAGATAATTTGATATGTGGATTAGTATCAAATGCTAAGATGAAAATTTGTTTGGAAGATAAAGTGTGTTTTGAGTGGCATAGGAATATTATTTTAAAATCTTACAGCGTAATATATAATTTTAAGTGGGGAAAAATAGGAGAGACTAATTGAGTTATCCATAAAAGGAGATTGCTACATGTACAACTGTAATCAATGTGGGACAGAAATGATCATGCAATTGCAAGATAGATACCGAGAATATTGTCCAAAATGTCAAGGGCTCAAACCAAGTACTTTAGTATACTATAATTTACATGAGCTTTTAGAATATATGGAAGCTAATGAGTACATGAGTAAGGAAAGTATGCTACATAACTTTTTAAAATGGGAGTTCGTACTAACAAAAGGAAGTATATTTAAATTACATCTAGATATAGATAGATATGATCAAGTAGGCGATGGGAAATTAATAAAGCAATTAGACACATATATGAAGGGAATCCGATTAAAATTAAATGTTAAATACGAAGATGATTATATCTGGATTAAGGTCAACTAAGTGGGATCCTGCTTGTAATGTGTTTGTACAGGTTCTGTTGCAAAGTTTGAAAAAAACATAAACAGGTTGGTAAATGGGGAATAATGTTTAGGAAATAGGTAGTAATTGTTGAAGTTCATTGTACGTTGAAAAGGCGGAGTTTCTTTGAAGCAGAAGAATATCATCAACATTTTTATAAAAAGAACCCGGTGAAATATGCTCAAGAGCGCAAAGAATCTGGTCGTGAAGAATTTATTAAAGAAAATTGGAAAAAAATAATAAATAAGTGTTTAAAGGTCTATGAAAAATAGTTTCATAGACCTTTATTATATTTCGATATAAATTTTCTGCTTACGTATTCTGTTCATTTTTCAACTGCAACGCAATCAAACTCGCAAAATCATGCACAAGTGTGGCAGCTAAAAGGGACGTGATTTGCGCTTGATCATATGGCGGTAATACTTCTACTAAGTCGAAACCAATATAATTAAAACCGCTTAATGCTCGCACCATGTCCAGCGTCTCTCGACTATTAAATCCCCCTACCTCTAGCGTACCTGTACCAGGCGCACAAGATGGATCTACAAAATCAATATCAAATGTTAAGAAACATGGCGTATCACCAATTGTTTCTCGCATTTGCTGGAGAATGCTTTCAAAACCACGATTGCATAATTCTGCTGTTGTAATGACGTTATAGCCTAATTCACTACTAGCTTCTATATCACCAGGATGATTCAATGTTCCTCGGATTCCAATTTGGAATACCTTATCTGGTTGTAATAATCCTTCCTCATGTGCACGTATAAATGGCGAACCATGCCAATATTTTTCTTCATAATACGTATCCCACGTATCTGTGTGAGAATCAAAATGAATCATCGCGACAGGGCCATGAACTTTAGCTGCTGCACGAAGACTTGCTAATGTAATAGAATGATCTCCGCCAAGTCCTATTGGAATGATTCCTTGCTGCATTAATCCAAAAGCAGCTTCTTCAATTAAATCATAGCTACGATGAATATTATGCGGGATAACAGAAACATCTCCAATATCAATTGCATTTGTATCATCAAACGGGTATACATGGTGAATTGGATGATAGGGAAACAACGTCATTGATGCTTGACGAATTGCTTGCGGGGCAAAGCGCGCACCAACGCGAAATGACGCTGCTGTATCAAATGGCATTCCTAAAATAGCAATTTTTGCTTGATCATTACTAGAAGGTAACCTCATAAATGTACCTGTCGTACAAAATTCTGGTTTTACGTCTGGTGTGAGTGGATATTTCATTTTGCATTTCCCCTTTTTAAGCATGATTTTTCACATTTAAGGAAACATCCCTTAAATCATTTTTTCTTTTATTATGCAAAAATTGTGCCATGTAAAAAGGGATTCATTACTTTCTCTCCTTGCTTTTTGGCCTATGTAAAATTGAATAAACCATACTATAATGCATAAAAAGGACGTAAACGTAAAGTATCTTCTAATATTTTTATTCGGCGGTTTATTAATATATGTTATTGGAACAACGATTCCTATTTTAGTGATTTTGATTCTATTTTTGGACCTATGTTTAATTCATAAAAATTGATTTATGGGCTGCTTTTAGAATTCTTTCTAAAAAAGAAGTGTAGCTGTATAAAAAAGTTTGATTAAAACTGAGTACTATTTGTAAGTATATTGTTTATAATCCTAGACATAGTAACTATGCTGAACGGATTCGGTATTGGTTGCTTGGGTTTCGTGGGATATGGACTTCTTATTTTAACAATTCTTTTTAGTATTGGTTTTGCTACGATTTAATAATAGGGGCAGTTAAAAGAAAGGATGTCAATTAAATGATAGGCTCATTGTATACATTATTAGGTCCAAACTTCTTTTTGGGGTACTTTGTATCATATCTAGCTTGTAACAATAAAGACGTGGTATGAGATAAAGGCAGTTATGATAAGGGAATGAGGAAACGAGAGTAGTTTTTCGTGTTATGTCCGTATGTAAACTATTTCTTCATGATTTTGGTCATTTTCATAATAAAGTTAATCATGTGGTTAATTGAAGGGTTTACAGACTAGAGAGGGGGGGAGGAACTGGTATATTTATTTCTAATATTTTTGTTTGCAGTTGGATTATATTTCTTAGTTTTCGATAACCCTTATATAACTATATTTATTATATTTCTTATAATGGTAGGGAAGTCATTATATGACAGTAGAAAGAACAAACAGTAATCGAGACCACAGGAGGGAGTTTGCGAGTAATAGTGATTTATGTGGTTCTATTGTTCGAGAAGGAGATTACGGACAATCGAAATATATGTGAGAACATTAAGGGGGTAGCCAAAATACTACCTCTTTTTTACTTATAACCTACCATGAAACTAATTTTTGATATGTATCCAATGTACCAGTCACTTCTATATGAAATGCTAGATTAAATATTAATTTCGACGAAAATAGAAGATGCCCTTTTATTTGTTAAATTCACAAAATGAAAGAAAAGTGTCTCTACAGTTCATACTTGTATATACACTTTTCTTTCAAAAATATCTTTATTTATGTCACGAATTTAAATGCCCCACCAGGTAGCACCATTAAAACCGTCAAAACGTTGTAGTACCATTAAAACTATCAAAACCATCAAAACAATTAGAGCAACCACCGCAACCACCGCAACCACCGCAACCACCGCAACCACCACAACCAAAACCAAAACCAAAACAACCGAAGCAACCAAAACAACGGAATCCACCACAACGAAATCCACCACAACGAAATCCACCACCACAACGGAATCCACCACCGCCACAACGGAATCCACCACCGCCACAGCGACGAGCATCATCTTCAATATAGTAATATGGATATTGGTTTTGCTGGTCCCAATACACAACATTTCCAGACTGATAATCATTAAGGCTTAACGCTTGTAGTTCTTGTTGAAAATTATTCATTTTCATGACCCCCGTTTATAAACTAAAACCCCATCGATGCTTTCCTATATTTCTGTTCGCTAAATCTAAGTAGAAATAGCGCTATAAACTAAGCTCAATACGTACACCAACAAAATATGACCTATCACTAGATGATGCAACTTGTTCATATGCCTATTTTTAGGTTGTTTTTACTATGGGCTCATTTTTATAAATGGAAATTATAAAATATGAATTTAAACAATAACATTTAGATTTATGTCATCATTTTCTAGTTCTATAGCTTAAGCGTGGTAGTTTTTTGCGTGATATCTTTTAGTCATAACCTTTCTTTAAAAATTGCCTTTGAATTAGGTTGCTTTGAAACAACAAAAGAATTTTTTAGTATCGCTCATAAAAAGTCGGAGGGAAGGTGTTTTGAATATAAAGATGTGAAGTATCTTAAATTCCTTAAAAGTTAGGATTGTAGGATAAGTGGTAGATAGATTAATTAATTAATTAACATATTATGGATAGAGTAGTGGTTTGTTATTGTAGATGGATTTTAGTATTAAAAAAGAAGTATGGGGGTGTAACTTGTGATAAGTTTTGGTGCTAAAAATCGGCAAGTAGGTGGGGGGACATATATTCTGGCAAGCTTTATATATTTAATTTGTGAAGCAATTTCAGCGATAGCTTGGTCTACACCTCGTTATAAGTATTATTTTAATTTTATTAGTGATTTAGGTGTACCGATGTATGCAGTTTTTGATGATCGGACTGTAAACTCGCCGTTGTATTATGTGATGAATTTTGGATTTTTTGCACATGGTATCCTATTTTTATGGGGTTTTTGTATAATCATGAATCTATTCTCTGTAAGAGATAGAACGGTTATCTTGGGATTATCTATAGTTCATTGTATTGGAATTATAATGGTTGCAATTTTTTTAAGTTATGATTATTGGGGATTAAAATATCATTTTATAGGTGCTGTAATGGCTATATGTGCAGGGAATTTTGCTTTGCTGTATACAGGACTAGTATTAAGTAAATGTAAAGATTGCAGAAATTTTTCTCTTTTAAGTGTGAGTTTAGGAGTAATAGGAATCATTAGTGCGTGTTTGTGTAAATTCAACACCCTTGGTTATCCAGCAGTGTTTGAAAGAATATCTGTTTATACAATTATGGGATGGGACATATTGTTTGGAATACTTCTAATAAAGGGGGTGTATGTAAATATCGTTCGTGAATCTAAAAAGTGTGTAACCTGAAAATAAAATTTAAAAGTAATCATGACTTTATTCTCAATAGGTAGTTGTTTTTGTGATTTAAATTATAACTTCCCCATTCCGGAAAGGCTCGAACTTAAGACCTCCACGCTGTCAAGATAAGAAACACATATTTTACGTTTCGGGAATATGGAGCGAAAAGCTAGTTGTATCAAGAGTTTATAAGGTATTCTATAGTTTTTTTGTGCAAATCCTGTAACGTAGAAAAATGAAATTTATTGACCAGAATGTTGACCAGCTTTTAACTAGTTTTCTGTAAGTTTAAAGAAAGGTTTGTACCAAGATATTGTGACTATACCTGTTGGATACTATTAATTGTGAAGCTAAATAAGGCGACAATTTATTAGAGTAAGGTTAGTTAGTTTAAATGTAAGAGTTAGATGTTTAATCAAAAGGAGATTGAATATAGCTACGATAGTATTAGTTTATGATACGGTGAACCGTATCATAAGTAAGCACATAGTTATTTGAGGAAAAAGTATCAAATAATCTCTTTGATGCTTCTTTCTTCTATTAGGTTTTTACTAATTCATTTTACTAAGGTTTATATCCTTCTGTCATATAAAAATAACGGAATTCTTCACATCTCTAAATCATACTTCATTTTCTTCTTAATAAATGATTATTTAATCCATATAGTGAAGACCACGGCCGCGCCACAAAAATTTTTCTAATGACCTTGCAACAAACCACAACGAAAATTACATATTTGTTTTTTAACATAGTAAATTTTAATTAAAAAATAAACCACTTTATAAAATTGGAAATTCTGAATCGAAAAAGAGAGAAGAGCATAAGGGGTTTTTGGGCCCAACTAGGGGTTGGGACTAGGCGGGGCCTAGCTTAAACGTGGGTACATAAAAATTCCCAGGATGTCCACTCACTGACGACATCAAACCCTCCAAATGCCCCATTATGTCCCTAGGTGTAGACTCAGTGAGTACACAAAGTTCCTTTGATGTCTCCATATGAGTACTCACTAAGGACATGACATTTTTAATAAATTGCAATCAAACATTACTTTAAAATACTAAAAGAGATCAATCTAAATTGAGTAATTAATTTGTATGGGGATTGTATATAAAAAATTAGCTATATAAAAAAACCACAAGAGCACTAAACTCTTGTGGTTTCACTTTTACGTAAAGACTAAATGACTTTAGTAACTAATTTTGAACTTTCTCCTATAATCTCTAGTATAGAAACGGAATAATTCGCCAAGTCTTGGACTGATATTGTTTATATTGTTCACCAAACAGTGTAACAAGAATTCTTTTTTCAATTTTTATACGATACGAATACGCGAGGAAAAATAAAATGATATTTATGATAATGGCAATGAACGAAGATGAAGATATAGCAAATCCTAAAAAGGTCAAAAAAGACCCTAAATAACCAGGATGGCGAATATATTTATATAGACCGTTTTGAATTAACTTATGTTCCCCCTGCATTCCGACATTCCTACTGTAAAATCTCCCTAATATTTTCATTGAAGAGGATCTTATCCATACACCAATTAGCCCGACAATAACACCAAAAAACAGAAATGAATTAATCTTATTTATTGTAAAGAAATACATAATCTCTGGAATGGTTAACATCAAGGCTAAAACTACTCCGATAAAAAAACTAGAACCACGATTTTGTTTTTCTTCTTTAACAGGTGAACTTCTATGAAATTCTAATAATAAATACAGAAAAATAGGTAAATATGCTATGAAAAACATAATTCTTTTTCCTTTCAATAAAAGTATTTTATGATTAATTCATTTATTTTTATCAATTAGCTCACGAAATTTGGAGATCCTTTCAGAAATAACTAATTGCTCTTCCTTGTTCCATACCTTTATTTTTGCAAGTAATGGCACATAATAATCAGGGATTAACTTTTCAATATAGTCTTTAACTTGTTCTGAAGAGCCTTTTAACTTATATAATCTTCGTCATTGGAAGTTATTGCCATATCCCCGTTCGGAAAGAGAGTTAATTTTTGTTTTTCTAACAGTTGAATAATCTTATCTAACTTTTGCTCAACTGGATTTTGCTTTTTGTGACTGCTGGTATACCGAAGTATACGTATAATCCCGCCAAACAGTGCACCGATGATTACTGCAATAATGATGTAATAAATAGTGGTTCCTAAAGGCATTATTCAGAACCATATTTTTCCTTATCATACCATTTAGAAGATGTGATATGTTGTGTAATTTTGGGTGTATATCGTATTCATGTGAGTTTAACATAACGTCTCATTATCGATAGCAAAGAAAACGTACAAACCTCTGATGTCATTGTGTTTTTACGTTTTTTCTTTTTATTATGCTATACATGATTTTATACATTGTAGAGATACTAGGGTTTTTCCAGCTTACGAATGTCCTGTGTTAGTACAAAACCTTGTATAAAATCTTGTATAAATGAAAACAAGTGATAGGTGAATTATTAGGAAAAAGGGTATATCATTGCTATAGCGAATATATTTTTGAGGTGAAACGCTATGAAGACGTTTTATAGTCCTGGCGACGTGGCAGAGCAATTAAGTATCCAAATCTAGCACATTACGTAAGTATGCTGATGTACTCGAAAAGGAGGGTTATACCTTCATAAAAAACGAACGTGGGCATAGGAAGTATAGAGAAAGCGATGTAATGGTATTCCGTAAGGTTATAAACCTAAAGAACGACACAGACATGACATTAGAAAATGCCACAAAGCAAATAGTATCATGGCATCAAGGCGTTGAAGTGTTGCCATTAGAGCGACATGAAGTTGAGCGCTATGAAGAACCAGATTTCAACGCTACAACGCTACAGACGATGATACAGGATCAAAAAGAAGTCATTGAAAAGCAAAATGACTTATTACAAGAATTAACCAGACGATTAACAGAGCAAGACCAGCGATTCGCACAAAGAGAATCGGAGTTATTGAGCGCTATACAAACGATACAGGAATCCCAGGTGCTTATAGCGACAAATTCTAGCGAAGAAGTGGCGAAGAACCAAGACCGTGATGAAATGCTTATGCAAACAATAAGAGAAGTCCAAGAAGTTAAGAAGATGATTGCAGCAAGTAAAGATAAGAAATGGTATGAGTTTTGGAAATAATCTTTTATAAAAGTAAAGCTTAGAGTCATATGAGAACTCTGAGCTTTTTTGGATACTACTGCTAAGTGGTATTATGTCAATTAAAGGTATATTAGGATGTAATTTTTTTGAAAACTATACACGGCTATTCTGTAATATTAAAGATAAGTAATAGTATATAGGTTTTTTTAAACCAACATCCTATCTATAATGTTGCACATTTTATTTATAAGATGAGAGGAGAAACTAGATTGAGAGAATGTTGTTTTAAAATAAGTTTATCATTAGAAGAAGCTAAAAAACGTTATTGTGATTGGATGAATAAAGATATCGAATTTCAATTAGATGAATATGGGAATTTTATCGATGAATCAGTGTGTTTTTCTGAACATGAAGATGGATGGACATATTTTGTAGACCTTGAAGGCGAAGCATTCTTTGGTCTATCAAATGTATCTTGGATAGAACTTGCAAAAGAGAATTCTGTTACATACGCTTACTATGATGAAAATTTTAATGCAGAACTTATAATTATAGAAAAAGGCTCATTAATAAGAGAATTTTCACTTTATGAAGATGAACCAGATAATAATATAGATTTCGGAGAATTTGAATATGAAAAAGGTTCAACAATAAAAGAATGGAATGATGTAGTAACTTTTCTTGAAAAAGAATTAATCATTTAATTAATAATGTGTTTAAATATAGCTTTTTTATTAAAATTTATTATTCAAGTAACAAGTAGGTTAATTTAATAATAAGCCAAAAGGATCTTCTAATTGAAGATCCTTTTTTACTGCCTAAAATGTGACTTATGTAAAAAGCTAGTATAAATCTAGCTTTTTCTTTTTTTGTTTATAGGTATTTTTAACTCTTTATTTATAGTGTTTTGAATGTATACTTTTATTATATAAATTGAGGATATCAGGGGATTCGGTGAGAAGTCAATGTTTAAGGGGAAATGAATGTAAACTAATATTGAAAAGTTTACATTCACTTTTTCTCGGAAATATTTTAATTAAAAAAACTGAAAATTAAAATATTTAAATGTATAATAAGGTATAGAAGATATTGAAGAAATAAATAGAGAAGAGGGAATATCGTATGACTAGTTTAAAAAATGTTCTTGAGCTTGATTTTGCATATCTTGAAACCTTTACTAGCCGAATAGAGAAAACATGGGGTTCTATATTTTGTAATGAAAGTAACCCATATTATTATGATGCAAATCATGCACATGTAAGTGTAGTAAGTTTAAATCCACAAATGATAGTAGATGAAGTAGTCCATTTCTATAAGTCTAAAAATATAGTACCTAGATTTTATATATACAACTTAGATATGCAAGAAAAACTGATTTCTGAATTACAAATAAAGAATTTTGGATTTGAAGAATTAATAAGTCCAGTTCAATTATGGAATAAGGAATTAACTAAAAAAGATAAAAATGAAAAAGTTACTATTGAAAAGGTATCTGAATTAAATTTTGAAGAAGCTTTAGATATTGAATGTAGTATAAAAGAGTTGGGAGGCGAAGTTAGAAAAAAAGCTTTTCAAGATGAATTCCAACATCCAGCATTCACTCACTATCTACTTAGATACAATGGAGTAGCATGTTCCATCGCTTGTATTTTTGAACATGAAAAACAAGCCCGAATGGAAAGTGTTGCTACAATTGAAAAGTTTAGAGGTAAAGGGTTAATAGGTGAACTTATTCACTTTATTCAAAGTGAAGTAATGAATAGAGGACTAGATAATCTTTGGGTGATCCCAATTAATGAAACAGTAGAAAAAGTGTATGCAAAGTATGGATTTGAAACAGTAGAAAAAATTAAAACGGGACATGCGTTTTTAGAAGGAAAAAGTATTAAAGAAATTCACGAGGGATAGAAAAAATCATTTTATTTTGCTAAAAAATATTTAGTTAACAAGTGTATTGAAAGTAAACTAATATTTAAAAGCTTACTTTCAAATCCAATTCAGAAACGGTAACTTTCATTTTTTTAGTTACGGGGTTTTTGTTGATATAAGGCATCACGACAAATTGGCGCTATGCTTTATATTAGGGTTTTAATAGTGGGAACTTTTCTAAATCAACACTTCAAACAAACTTTTTATAAAATGGAATGTTTTTTGGTTAAAGTTATTGAAGTTCATGCAATTATTCCTGATATCAGAAATATTGAAGGATTACAAGATGAATTAATATGAGGAACCACTATAATCATAATGACTTACTGTAACTTTCAAACAACCCCGTACCGTTTATAAAAAAGGTAAATCAAAATATTGGTTTATTGTGGAAGAGCGAGTTCACAGATGATATGTTTATAATTGTGACAGAAAAGATGTGTTCCTATGAAAAACTTCTAATGTAACGGTTAGGCTCAAATAAGAGGGGGGATTAAGATGTTAACAAACAAGTACTTAGACGATTTATTCGAAGAATTAAAAATAGAAGGTGAAACTTACTTTTACTATTTCTACTCCTATGTAACACCATCAGCATCAGAGTATTTTAAATACGGTCTTGGAGCATTGGCAGACCTTGAGCATTTAATCATATGTTTTACCGATAAAAGACTTATGGTATTAGAAATATCAATGAGTGGTAAGTTCACGGGTAATATAAAGTGTATAGACATGAAGGATATAGAAAATGTGAAAGTTAAGAAAGGTTTGTTTAGGACTAAGATAACTGTCACTTCAACAGGTAACAGGGGAGATATTGTAATTAAAGCAAATAGTTTTACAATAGGCTTATCGAATCAGAAGAAAAACCTAATAAAATTAGAAAAGAAGTATAGTTAAAGATAAGAGACAAATAGGTTTTTATTTGAAGAAGGATTACAAAAAAAATCAATCTTTTTTATAAAAGAATAATTCGATTAAATACTATAAGAGCATGTTTTGATTAATCTTTTTTTCAAAACACGCTCTTTTCTTTCGTTCTTTTATCACGGTTAATAGCATTAATTTGATCAAACTTTAATCGAAACCTACATTAAGAAGCATCCGCACCTTCAAATTGACTATTATAAAGCGAAGCATAAAAACCATCAGCCTTCAATAACTCTTCATGATTACCTTGTTCTACAATATCTCCGTCTTTCATGACAAGAATTAAGTCTGCATCACGGATTGTTGATAATCTGTGAGCGATGATAAAGCTTGTTCTGCCTTCCATGAGGTTTTCCATCGCTTTTTGGATGAGTACTTCTGTACGAGTGTCAATGGAGCTTGTTGCTTCGTCGAGTATTAATATTTTCGGATCCGCTAGAAGGGCGCGGGCAATTGTTAGTAGTTGCTTTTGTCCTTGGGATACGTTGCTTGCTTCTTCGTTTAGTTCCATTTGATATTTATTTGGTAATGTTTTTACGAAGCTGTGAACGTGAGCTGCTTTCGCTGCTTCAATTACTTCTTCGTCGGTAGCGTCCAGTCTACCGTAACGTATATTTTCCATGATGGAGCCGTTAAAAAGCCAAGTGTCTTGCAGTACCATACCAAACATGTTGCGCAGGTCTTCTCGCGTGAAGTCTTTTATATCGTGACCGTCGATACATATTGCACCGCTGTTTACGTCATAGAAACGCATTAACAGTTTTACGATTGTTGTTTTACCAGCTCCAGTTGGTCCGACGATTGCTACTTTTTGTCCAGGCTTAATGTTAGCTGAGAAATTATTGATGATGATCTTATCTGGATTGTATCCAAATTGAACATCTTGGAAGGTAACTTCTCCTTGAACTTTTTGCAGCTTCACTGGATTTTCTGCTTCTGGCACTTCCTCTTCTTCTTCTAAAAATTCGAAGACTCTTTCTGCAGCAGCTGCAGTGGATTGAAGTACATTCGCGATTTGTGCTACTTGAGCGATTGGTTGCGTAAAGCTTCTAACATATTGCACAAAGGCTAAAATGTCTCCAACTGCGATGGTTCTCTTTACCGCAAGCCATCCACCTAAAATAGATACAGCGACGTAACCGATATTACCGATAAATGTCATAATCGGCATCATCATTCCAGATAAAAATTGAGATTTCCATGCTGAGTGGTAAAGGGTATCATTTACCTCTTCGAATTTTTTTACTTCTTCTTCTTCTTTGTTAAAGGCTTTTACGATATTGTGACCACTATAAATTTCTTCGACCTGACCATTTACATGTCCTAAATATTCTTGCTGAGATTTGAAGTATTTTTGTGATTTCTTTACGACTCCCATGATAAGAATCATGGATACTGGCAATATTAAAAGCGCCACTAATGTCATTTGCCAGCTGATTGATAACATCATGATAAGTACACCGATGATTGTAATAACGGATGTGATGATTTGCGACATACTTTGGTTTAAAGTTTGGCTCACCGTATCTACGTCATTCGTAATTCTCGATAATACTTCTCCGTGCGTTGTTTTATCAAAGTACTTTAGCGGCATACGGTTAATTTTTTCATCGATTTCTTTTCTGAAGTTATAAGATACTTTTTGGGCTACTCCAGAAATAATGTACCCCTGGATAATACCAAACGCAGTGCTCAGTAAATATAATCCAAGGAGTAAAATGACAATGTTTCCGATATAGGTAAAGTCAATGGCCGCACCGGGTGCTCCTGATACTTTGCTTACGAGTCCTTCGAAAAGTTTTGTTGTCGCATTTCCTAAAATTTTTGGACCAACGATTGTAAAGGCTGCACTACC
Source organism: Bacillus sp. H1a (assembly GCF_000633475.1). Taxonomy (NCBI): domain Bacteria; kingdom Bacillati; phylum Bacillota; class Bacilli; order Caryophanales; family Bacillaceae; genus Bacillus; species Bacillus sp. H1a. The sequence goes on from NZ_AYMH01000012.1 coordinate 28,919, forward strand.
GATTGCGAAAAGGATAACGACTAAGATTGATAATTTATAGGGCTTCAAGTATTGTAGGAGTTTATTCATCGTTCCTTTGAAGTTTTTTGCCTTCTCAATCTTTCTCATGCCACCGCCCATATGACCGCCACCACCAGGACCAGGGCCGCCTTGTCTTCTATTTTCTATTTTTCTATCACTCATGATGACAACTCCTCTCTTGAAAGTTGTGATAAAGCAATTTGCTTATAAACTTCACATTTTTCCATAAGCTCTTCATGAGTACCAGTTCCAACTATTTTTCCTTCGTCAAGTACTATGATCTTATCGGCATTCATGATTGTACTGATTCTTTGGGCAATAAGTAAAACAGTACTTCCTGTAATCTCATTGTTTAAAGCTCTGCGCAATGCTGCGTCTGTCTTAAAGTCAAGAGCTGAGAAACTATCATCGAATATGAAGATTTCCGATTTTTTCGTAAGAGCACGCGCAATAGAAAGTCTTTGTTTTTGACCACCGGAAACGTTCGTACCACCCTGTGATATTTCTGTATGGAAGTTTTCAGGTTTCGCTTTAATAAACTCCATAGCTTGTGCGATTTCTGCCGCTTTTGCGAGTTCTTCTTCAGTTACTTCTTTCTTACCGTATTTCAAATTACTCTCGATTGTACCTGAGAATAGAACTCCTTTTTGCGGTACATAACCAATTTTCTCTCTTAATTCCTTCTGAGATACTTCTCTAATATCCGTGCCATCTATTAATATTTGGCCGCTTGTGACATCGTAAAAGCGTGGAATTAAGTTGATTAATGTTGATTTACCACTACCTGTACTTCCGATGAAAGCTGTCGTTTCACCAGGTTTTGCAGTAAAGGTGATATTGGAAAGCACATCTTCTTCTGCACCTGGATATCTAAAGCTAACATTTTTAAATTCAACGTAACCTTTCTTGTCTGAAGCAAATGTTTTCGGCTCTTTTACATCACTAATGGTAACGTCAGTATCTAAAACTTCTGCGATACGTTGTGCGGAAACTGAAGCACGTGGAACCATAATTGATACCATTGAAATCATTAAGAAGGCCATGATGATTTGCATTGTATATTGCATAAATGCCATCAAATCACCAACTTGCATATGTCCCATATCCACTTGGTGTGATCCAACCCAAATAATAAGTACAGTAACGGCATTCATGATAAACATCATCATTGGCATCATAAATGACATTAAACGGCTTACAAATAAATTTGTTTTTGTTAAATCTTGATTTCCTTTTTCAAATTTCTTTTCTTCATGTTTTTGATTATTAAAAGCACGAATAACGAGCATACCTGTTAAAGATTCACGAGTGATTAAGTTAATTTTATCTACTAACTTTTGGATACTCTTAAACTTAGGAATCGCGATGCTAAATAAACCAATGACTAAGCTTAAAATTGCGATTACCGCAACTCCGATAATCCATCCCATTGAAACGTTTGTAGTTAGTACCTTAATAATGCCGCCTATACCTAAAATCGGTGCATAGAATACGATACGAAGCATCATAACCATAAGTGTTTGCACTTGCTGGATATCATTTGTACTTCTTGTAATTAGAGATGCAGTGGAAAACTTATCAAACTCTGCATTCGAGAAGTTAGTAACTTTCCGGAATACTTTCTTTCTAAGGTCTCTACCTAATCCAGCAGCTACTTTTGCAGCAAGTAAACTCACGATAACGGTAGCTGCCATACTTACTAAGGATAAAAGCAGCATTTTCCCGCCGGAAGTAAGAATATAATTAGATTGAAGTTTATCTATATTGATACCGATTTTTTTATACTCATTCTTAATGAATGAAACGGCTGATTGTGTTACCATGCTGCCTGGCATATTCTTAAACTTTTCATTTGCCTTTTCTTTCATTGCATTGATTTGATCTTGAGGGAGTTTCGCAATGACTGCAAAAGGATCTGTATTTGGCGGAAGCTTCGCGGGTGTTTTGTTGTCACCTGTCGCAGCAGGAGGGAAAGCAGATGGGCCGCCTTTTTCAATTCCTTGTGTAATTAACATTGGTTTCCCAAAGATATCGTTAAGTTCGTTAATTGTATTTTTATCTTCTGTATGTAGCTTATAAAGTGGTTCTTTATCAAGCTGCGGATAATCTTTTAAGTCATTTTTCAGTGCACTTTGAGAGAGGTTGTTCTTATCTAAAAGTGCATAGTTGTCAGCTACTTTTTTCTTCTCATTTTCATTCATAAAGAGCGTAAGTTTATCCATTTCACTTTTACGAATAACCTCAGGTACTGCATTTTCTACACCTTTTTGTTGAATCCCTACATTGACAATGTTAGACATATAGTCTGGCAGTGATAGATCGCATACTGCCTGCACAGTTAAAAGACATACAACTGCAATGATGGAAGCAACAAATGGTTTTAAATGTTTGATGATCTTTAACATTTAATTCATCTCTCCATTTTCCTTGTCTAATTTTTATAGTTTTTACTCCGTTTCACTCCTTTATTCTTCGTATTCTCAGAAATTCATTCTAGCAGCTCTTTACGTATTTTCGACTACAGATTAATTTTATGACTATATGAAGATATGATGCAACTTTTAGGGGAGAGAGCAGGTCATGTTTTGTTCTGTATACCAGTGAGTTATATTTTTTAAAATCTAGGTATAAATTAAAATAAAAAAGCAGATTGGCGGGGGCGGTGAATATAATGAATGTATTGCTTGTACACTACTTTTCTACTTTACTTTTTCTCTTTTTTTTGATTAAAATGTTAACAAAAAACAATCATTTTCATTGTTTTTTGTTGAATAAATTTTGAAAGCAATTTTTAAATCTAAAGAAAGGAAAAAAGGTAGCAAATGAAAGTAAACATTAAAATTATTGAAAAACTTAAAGAAGAATCTTGTACCTTTTACATTCACATTTTTTCTGGTTTAAAATATATTATTTGCGACAATCAAAGCGTACATTGATGTTGCAATTTTATTCGGACAGGCATTATGTCACCACAATTGTCGTGCTAAATGCGAGTATGTACACGTATGTTGAACAAAACTTAACATCTGACGTTATCCACAATAGTATACGCTATATTATTTAATACCAGTCGATCGCTGTAAGTAAGAGCTCACCCTCAGAACTTCAACACGGCCTGAATAATCTCTTCCATGCATGAAAAACGCGCATCGTAACCTACACAATCACAACATAATATTTAGCGGTGAGAAGTGTTGTTTTCGCTACGCATATCTTGATGCATCTGTAATAATTACTTCCAAAAGCTTCTCGTATCTTCAGTTTTTTATCATAAGAATACGTTGGGATTTATTGGTATGATCGATTTAATTTAAAACAGATCGCCCGTAATAGGCGATCTGTTTTTTGCTAGACTTGGCAACTGCTATTTTTTAAATCGCCTCATATTGCGTTTAGTTTAAGTATTGAGAGTAAAAGAATAGTAATAGAAAAATTAATGTTTTGCCGAATAATTTATTAAATAAACTTAAAGGAATAAAAAGTTCTCCTATTGTAAGGCTTTTGAGTTTATTCCTATTTGATCTTTTTATTAATTCTTTAAATGTTTGGAAGTTTATTCTATTAACAAAAGACCAACTTGGCATAGCTTTTGTATTTGAATCTATTTTGAAAATTATATGAATACTAGGAAACTTAAAACCGCTTATAAAAACAATAAGCATAAGCCCTAAAATAACTAACCAAGTCATTTCCAACACCTCCTTCCAGTATTTAATATTAAGATATTAAAACTGCTAAAGAAGTGTGCTATTGTCCATGTAAAATATTGAGAAATTGTTGCAGAAACGTTGAGAATATTGTAAGGCTATTGATAGTAAGGGAGTCAATTACACCTTGACATATTTATGAAGAAAGCCTAGATACAAAAAAGAACAAACAGATCGACCGTAATAGACGAATGACTTTTTGGGTTTATTTATTAGCGTAAGCAGGGGGGATAAATAATTAATATGAAGTAAAAATATTGTGCCATCTGCATCTTCGTAGATAGTGGGGTAACGCTTGTTTTCAATATCTACGGAGATGCAGACGATTATAACTACGTATTTGAAATATGGACTTATATCGCTTGGTAAGATTTTTATAGTAGTAAGTTTCACTTTTTTTAAATCTCACATTACTGTGGAAATATCTCTACTTAAAGCACAAAAATCATTGTTTAAAAACCCCCGAAAGACATGCTGCCATTTAAGAAATAGGCTGTTTTATCGCATTTTTTTGTTGGAATTTTTATTACGAGGTATAACAAGGGAATTAAAAAGAGAACAGTTGCGTAGACTGTTCTCTTAAGGAGCGGAAGTGCTGAACATTTTTAATGACAATGATTCAAGTATTCCGTTAATAGTATGTGCATATGTTTAAAATTCATGTAAGAAGGCAGTTATAAACAAAAAAGCTTAGAATTGTACTACACCGATGATAAGTAATCAAAGGTTACGTTCTAAGTTTGTGGTTAGAATTTCGGAACCCTTTCTTGTTAGATTAATTCCTGCCCTCCCTTTTTTGATTTGCAAATACCCTCTAATCTTCAGGAAATTTAACCGATGTCTAACCTGTGCCTCAGATAATTTCATTTCGACTTCTTGGCTCTTTTCAGAAATAATCCTTCTTCCGATTGCCTTTCCTCTTTCTTCATAATTCATGATGAGGTTAAGGATGAAAAGTGATTCTTCATCAAGAGCGGTTGAACCTGAATAAAAGGGCGGTATGTTTTCGATCGGGTTACTATCTGTTTTCCTAAGTGGAGGTTTTTGAAAATAATGTTGATTAGGCAAATCATTTTTCGTTATTTGGTTTCCGGTACGGACAGCAAGCATATAATCTATAGTATTTTTAAGTTCTCTTACATTTCCATACCATGGATACCCTTGAAGTTCTTCAATCAATTCTTGTTCAATTTTGACTTTACGGTCTGATAGCGCAACAAAATGTTTAGCCAATAATTCAATGTCATTTCGACGAACCCTTAATTCGGGAAGGTGTATAAAGAGTACCTTAAGCCTATGGTATAAGTCCTCTCTGAACACATTTTCTTGAATCATTTTCAGTAAATCCTTATTGGTTGCTGCAATAATCCGAACGTCTATGGGGATGATTTGACTTCCACCAACACGCATGATCTCTTTTTCCTGCAATACTCGAAGTAGTCGTGCTTGAAGTTTAAGACTAATATCTCCAATCTCATCTAAAAAAATAGTGCCACCATTTGCTTGCTCAAATAATCCCATTTTTCCACCCTTTTTTGCTCCGGTAAACGCTCCGTCCTCATAACCGAATAGTTCACTCTCGACTAAATCATCCGATAAAGCACTAAAGTTAACGGCAAGAAAAGGGCCGCTATTTCGAAGGGAAGCATTATGAATGGCACTTGCAAACAACTCTTTTCCGGTACCACTTTCACCTTCAATTAAAACAGTTAAATCAGTCTTAGCTAACCTTTTGGCAATTTGTTTCGTTTCTTGGATAGTAGAGCTAATCCCAACGATATTATGAAAGTTATATTTTGCTATGTATCCTTTTTTGACAAATTCTTTTCTTAATTTACGTTCAAGCCCAATGGTCTTAAGGGCATTTCTAAAAGTAACAATAATCGATTGATCATTTATATGCAGACGTTCCACTATCACATCCAAGCCGTTTACAACAAATATACCGCTTTCTTGTTGCTTATTTGAAAGGATAAAATTTACCAAATCAATATTATCAATAGTGGAATCAATAGGATGACCAATAGCATTTTTACTTTTTATTTTAAGCATGTTTTCCAGGATTTCATTAAAGACAACAATCCTTCCTTTAGAATCAATAGCTAGTATTCCATCACCAACACCATCAATAACTTGATGAAGTTGCCGATGAGCTTTAGCTAGATTCTTTGTTAAATCTACTATTTTTCGATAGTATCTCTCAGAAACATGGTTACCGGATTCCTCCATTAAATGAAATCGATCCAGAATGGACATGATCGTAGTAATATCTATTAGTCTATGACCAATATTAATCACTTTTTCTACAAAGTCGGGGATAATTTCAAGTTCGCCAGGTGTGATTGCAAGCTTGATCATTTGTGTATTCGTTTTTCCAGGATAGTATGGGATATATTCAATATGGTTCAGCCCCAATTGACGCATGGTTTCAATCGATTCATATACTGTTTGGTGATTATCATTCACATATAGGGCTTGCGTTCCTTCCGGCAAAAATAAAAGTTGGTCCACGTTTTCATAATTTAATGTTCGTTTTGCTATTATTACTTCACAGTTTTCCCCAATAAAGTTTTTGACCGTTTCTATAGTAAATGTATTAGGTAAAATGATTAATGTTGAATGAAATACTTTTGGAATACTTTCTTCTACAGAAAAACTTTCAATATCTATCAGATCACCTACCATCTCCGCTAGTTGTTGATGTAGGGCTTTTCGTGTTTCTTTTAAAACGGTAATCAATACAATGTGGTTGTTTTCAAATTTGTTCATAGAGCACCTCCTGAGTTGAATTTAATTGGTCTAAAGTTGGTTGTTAATTGGTTATATAATAACCAATTAACAACCAATTATAATGCATATCAACATAGTGAGCATTAAAAAACGACGAATTATTTAAAATTATGTAAATAATCATTCTAATTTTAATGTTGGCACGATACTTGCTTGTATAAATAGTGTGTAAAGAAATGATGAAATTAGTAGAGTAGTAATTTATATATCCGATTCTTTACCACTTCATAGAAAAAGGAGGATAAGAATATAAAATTCCAACAGAGAAAGACAACGAAACCATTTAAAATATGAGGTGAGAGGAAATGAAACCACTAATTGGCGTTACTGGGTATTATGTTGATCATAGTGAAATAGGGAAGGAGGGCCTGCGAGGGCTACCAGGTCAAGATATGGCTATCTTTTCTTATGATTACATCCGTTCACTTCAACGAGCAGGTGCAACCGTTGTTCTACTTCCAATCGAAGAAGCTGATCAAATCGATTCTACACTTAACCAATTAGATGGATTGTTATTGGCTGGTGGCGCGGACATCAATCCATTTTATTACGGTGATATTCCAAAATCGTATATAGGCACTGTAGAGGAAGAACGAGATAACTTTGAATTAAATTTGGCAAGGCAGGCTTTAGAAAGAGATATTCCTATTCTAGGAATCTGTCGAGGATTACAGGTGTTGAATGTTGCAGCTGGTGGGTCGCTTTATCAAGACTTAGAACATGAGATGGGCCCCGAATATTTCCATGTCCGGGAACAGTTTCGTAAATGGCAAGGCTCTCATTCCATAGATCTTCTTGAAGAGGGGAAAATTTATGAGGCTATTGGCCAAAAATCCTTAATGGTTAATTCTTTTCATCATCAAGCAGTGAAAACGCTGGGAAGAGATTTTGAAGTGAGTGCTCGGTCCTTTGATGGTGTGATAGAGGCCATTGAATCCAAAGCTCATCATTATGTAGCAGCCGTTCAATGGCATCCAGAAATGATGTCGGAAAGGGATGTTCTACAGCAGCGTTTATTTAACCACTTTGTGAATGAAATTAGTAAAAAGGCGGTTACATCTTAAAGTGTTATAAGTAAAAGAATCGATGGCATTTAGTTACCTTCTAAAGATATAAAGAGTTATTTGTAATAGGACAGCCTGGTACGCTCGGTAGTTGAGGTAACCAGACTGTCGGTTGCCAAAGATTTATTGAAAAGGGGATTGGTATATGAGTCAAGTGTCAGAAAAAGCAGTTTCATTCGAGCCAGAAGAAAAAAAAGAAAAAAGAGAATGGAAAATAAACGTATTTGCAATGTTACTTGTCCTCTTAGTCATTGCAACCGTGATTACACATATATTGCCAGCCGGAGAATATGTACATATTGAAAAAAATGGGTATACAACAGTAGATCCAAATTCATTCAAATGGATTGCATCAGCGCCACTTGGATTCTTTGATATGATAAAAACTATTCCTACAGGGCTGGTAGAAGCGGCTAATATTATCTTTTTTATTCTTATTATCGGAGGATTTTTTGGTGTATTAAAGGAATCAGGTACGGTTGAGGCTCTTGTTTCAACGATGGCAAAAAAACTCGCTAACCGTGAAAAGTTAATGATTCCTCTTATCATGCTGTTCTTTGCACTTGGCGGATCATTAATGGGGATGGCCGAGGAAACTTTGGTTTATGTACCTCTGTTTATTCCACTGGCTCTTGCGATTGGATTTGATACTATAACAGGAACAGCGATGGTATTGGTAGGGGCATCTGTCGGATTTACAACCGCAATTATGAATCCGTTTACAGTAGGGCTTGCGCAAGGGATAGCGGGTCTTCCTATGTATTCGGGGATGGGGTTCCGCCTGGTTTTATTCGTAGTCATATATCTAATTGCTGTTACATTCGTCTATCGTCATGCTATGAAAGTAAAGAGAGATCCGTCAAACGGAATTTACGGAAAATTCGATACAAACAAGTCAGACAGCCTATTAACAGCGAAAGTAGAGTTAACAAAAAGACATAAATGGATATTAACGGCATTTTTAATCAATTATATTATTCTTGTATTCGGTGTTATTAAGTACAAATGGTATATAACAGAAATTGCAGCCTTATTTATTATCTTAACTATAATAATTGCAATCATTGGCAAGATATCTATTGATGATACTGTAGAATCTTTTACACAGGGATCGGCATCTTTAATCAGTGGAGCTTTAATCATTGGTGTATCGCGCGCCATTTTGGTCGTATTGAATCAAGGACATATTATAGACCCACTACTTCACCAAGTATCGGAAGAAATGAAACATATTTCTCCTTTTTTAAGTGTTGTTGGAATGTACAACTTCCAAGTGGCTATTCATTTTATTTTGGCATCAGGTAGTGGCCATGCGATGTTGACAATGCCTATAATGGCACCGCTTGCAGATCTATTACACATTACACGTCAAACAGCAGTACTATCCTTTTCATTCGCGGATGGTATTGGAAATATTATTTTTCCGACAGGTGGTACGCTAATGGCTGGGTTGGCAATTTCAGGAATTCCCTGGACAAAGTGGGCAAAGTGGATTCTCCCTTTGATTCTAATTGAATACTCAATCGGTTTAATAGCGGTTATAATTGCTCATCTTATCGGTTATGGTCCATCCTAATATAGGACGGATAGTTTTTATAAAGTTGTTTACTTGTTGTGGATTTGAAACAGTTTTCTTATTTTCACTTGTCATTACCATTCCAATGTTAATGACATTAATAGCGACTTACTACCATTCGTTGCGAACAAGATAATATAGAAAGTGAATTTGTAAGTTTATAAAGAAAAGGTGGTTGTTATAAGTTATTCGCCTACCAAAACAATCAATCTTTTTTATGAAATTTTTGAGGGGTAAGTTATAAATCCCTTATATTTAGAACAATCTTTGTTCAAAATATAAGGGATTCTTTTTATGATGAAATGAATGTTCACTGCAATTTTTTATTAAACTTTATTTTAAAGCAATAGTTTTTGTAATTGACATCACTTCTTTGTGTAACTATAATAGTTACAGTTATTTTGGTGAATTGCTTTGCATTTCAAAGTTCATGATTGTGTATTTTTATTTCTTCTAAGTGTGATAGTTTTCAACTAACTATGTTCCAATGAAAGCTTATATTAAATCTCACATTCAAAGAGTAGTTAGCTGTATCATTCAAATTTACAGTGTGTAAATCCTTTAAAGAAACCACTATTTTCATCTTATTCTTTTTGTAATCCTCGGTATAAAAAATAGTAAACATCTACAGATATTAAATAAGACTGCATTATTTAGAAAGAAATCTTTTAAAAAGGTCATAATATGGATAATAGGCGGAAACTAATTTAATTAATATGAGTTGTTCCACCATAAAGACATTTTTTAATAAAAGTATAGAAAAACTCAAGAAGGTGAATCCATTGCGTAAACATTCACATGTGCAATTTTATGTATTGATATTGGCTCTAATAGCTTATTTAAGCTTTTGCTTTATCTTTTTATTTATTTTTCCGAATCATTATTTTGTATCAGATTTTAATATACGACTATCATCCTTAGTTATTGAGACTACTGTATTTATCTCATTACTTTATTCTATATTATCCAGAAAAATTAAGTTAGGAGTCTTCTGGGTTTGCATTACCATTGCAATAGGTTGTTTCTTGATAGGGAATTTCATATCTGCATTTCAAGTACTTAATCTAGAATTACCAATACAAAATTTTAATATCTCCGATGTATTTTTGTTGTTTTTCTTATTCTTTTTTCTTTTTGCGTTCTTTTATAAAATCATTATGGAATGTAACAAGTGGGAAAAAGCGTATTTACTTTGTGATTTATGTATTGTTGTTACTGCCATTTTTACATTAGAGTGGTATCTATTTAATAAACCTTCTGCAAATATCTTATTCTTATCAATTGGAGATGTTTTTCTCTCGTTTATTTTTCCGATTATAGATTTATTACTTCTTTTGTTAGGAGTTAGTCTGATCTTTCGACCAGCTATTTTTAATGCGAAAAGTAAATTATTTATTTTTATCCTAGTATTATCTGGATTGGCTATTACGGACTATTTGTATTTTTACTTGCAAGATGATTTGTCAGATCGTTCAGTTATATTATTAAGGTGTTTGTATAGAGTTTTCCTATTATTTATCGCCATTGCTGCTACTATACCAGAGAATGCATCTTCTAGAAGGAATTATTTCATTATCGATCCCACATTCGGAAAGAAACTTCTTGTTATATTTCCTTATCTTGCAGTTGCAGTCTTAATTGGTTTTACTTTTAAAGAGCAAACTTCCTCGGCTACACTTATTACTGGAAATTGTATTGCATTTGTATTTGTGCTGATTCGTCATACAATCGTACGAATGGAAAACAGAGATTTAACCGAAATGTTAAAAGTGTTTAATAATCAATTAGAACAAAAAGTATCTCAAAGAACAGCAGATTTAATAAACAAATCCAATGATTTGGTCAAAAATCAAGAGAGATTTAAGTCATTATATGAGTATCATCCAGATCCTATTTTAACGATTGATTCAAATGGTACGGTGTTAAATATAAACCAGGCTGGAAGTATGTTACTAGGAAAAAACAGTGATGAATTAATAGGTAAAAAGTGCTTCTCAATTTTTTTAGATGAAGATAGATCTGAATTGGAAGCAGCTCTACAAGAAGGTAAACGATGCAGTTCGGCTTCGTTACAATTACGTGTGAAAAATAATAATGAGAAGGACATTCATTTTTGGTACGTCACCATTGTTCCTATAATGATAGAAGGACAAACTTTTGGGAGTTATGTAATGGTAAAAGACATTACGAGAATGAAGCAACAACAAGATGAGATAAACTATCTAGCATTCCATGATACAGTGACGGAGATTGGAAATCGAATATTCTTCCAACAAGAATTAGAAAAATCCATTGAGCGTGCACAAAAAACGCAGGTTGAATTTGGACTCTTGTATATAGATTTAAATCGTTTTAAGACCATTAATGATACACTGGGACATTCAATTGGTGACAGTGTTTTAAAAGAAGTTGCTAAACGTTTTAGGACATGTCTGTCACCGGCCATTCCTCTAGCGAGAATAGGGGGAGATGAGTTTGCAATCATAGTCCATAACCACACAGAGCAACAGCTATTGGATTTGTGTGAAACTCTATTTCGTATAACTGAAGAACCATTTGTAGTAAATCAGCATAGTTTTTACTTATCTCTTAGTATAGGAATAGCAGTGTATCCGTTTGGAGGAATAAATACTACTACACTTTTACAACATGCTGATATTGCTATGTATAGTGCAAAGGAAAAAGGTAACAATGCTGTTTGCATGTATGACGAGACATTATCCAAAAAAATAACAAGACGATTACGATTAGAACAGGATTTACCGAATGCATTAGAAAATAATGAATTGTTTTTATTGTATCAACCACAAGTTGATAGTAAGACTGGTATGGTTATTGGTGCAGAGGCTTTAATTCGTTGGCAACATCCAGAGCTGGGACTTATTTCTCCTTTTGAGTTCATACCTATTGCGGAAGAAACCTCGCAAATTATTCCAATCGGAAAATGGACGTTACAGGAAGCGTGTCAACAATTGAAAAAGTGGCATTCTTCGGGATATGCAAATCTAAAAATGGGGATAAATTTATCAGCTATAGAGTTTGAACAGAAGGACTTTGTTCAAACAATCATATCTACCATAGAAGAAGTAGGGGTACCTGCTAGTTCGATTGATTTAGAATTAACGGAGCGGATCGCAATGGTAGATGAAAAGGAAACGTTAGCGAAGTTAAAAGTATTAAAATCATATGGTGTACATTTATCAATTGATGATTTTGGTACAGGATATTCTTCATTAGCATATCTTCCTTTGTATCCAATTGATACCTTGAAAATTCCAAGAGAATTTGTTAATAGGATCGGGACTTCTACTGATGGAGATGAAATTATTCATACCATTATTTCACTAGCACATACTTTAAACATGAAAGTGATCGCAGAAGGGATAGAAACGAAGGAACAATTAGAAGTATTACAACATAATGCATGCTATCTAATTCAGGGTTATTACTACAGTAAACCTGTTAATGAAGATGAATTCATTAAGTTTATAAGCACGATTTGACACTCCCACCCCTAAAGAGGCAAGCTGACTAACGTCAGTGAGATTCTTGCTACCAAAGGCGAAGTCCATTTCTGGTATCGCTGACGTGCAAGATTGCGGTGTGCCATCACCACTCCCACGACAGACCATATAGGTTCGTGAGCTACGGTACTCTATAACCATACCGTACAGATCGTTGCGTGTTCATATGTTTTAGCGTCTTGTTCTTGACGACACTAAATCTCCTATTAAAAAGCCTAATTTCTCAATCCTTTGTAGAGAAATTAGGCTTTTTTCATCACATCATTAAAGTGCTTTATAGATTAATGCCTTGATTTATTAATTATATCTTTAATTATTCGAGTTGAGCTACATAGGTATAGTTTTTGTTGCAACTGTTTGTTGAAATGCCTTATCATGCTCAACAATAACCATTGTAGGATTAAATTGTTGAATAAGCTCTTCAATCTGCATACGCGAATAAATATCTATAAAGTTTAATGGCTCATCCCATATATATAAATGAGCTTTTTCACATAAACTTTTAGCGATAAGCAGCTTTTTCTTTTGTCCACCAGAATAATGAGATATATCTTTCTCAAATTGAATTCGGTCAAAATCCATCTTTCGTAGGATGGATTTAAATAACGTCTCATCAATCTTGTGCTCTTCAACAAAGTCTGATAGCGATCCCTTCAAATGAGAAGTATCTTGTTGGACATAGGAAATGATGAGTCCTGTACCTAAAGTAAATGAGCCAGTATGCTGTATCGGATGTCCTAGAATTAGTTTTAGGATACTACTTTTCCCGCTTCCATTCTTTCCATCAAGCACAATCCGGTCACCTTGTTCAACTATGAAGCTAATCGGCTCATTCACGAATTGGTCATCGTACTTAACAGACACGTCAGCCAAAGTAACCAATTCATTTGACTTAAACTTCAATGCTTCTAATTTTAATGACTCAGATTTCTCCACATTTTTTAGTAATTTTGACTTTTCTTCAATAGCTTTTTGTTGCCTTGATTCTAGGTTTTTTGCTCTTTTCATCATCTTGGCTGCTTTATGCCCTACAAACCCCTTATCCAACTTAGAGCCTGAATTCCTCGTTCCGTTTTTTGAAGCCTCCACATCATGAGACCAACCTGCTGAACGTTTGGAAGACTGTTTTAATCTTCCTATGTCTTTTTGCAAACGTTCATTTGTAGCCTCTTCGTGTTCTTGCTGTCTATCAAAATTTAACTTCCAAGAAGAATAGTTCCCACTTTGAACTTCAATATTTGATCTATTTATAGATAAGATATGGTCAACGCATCCATCTAAAAAGATTCTGTCATGTGAAATTAAAATAAACCCTTTTTTCTTCCTTAGATAATCAGAGACCATCTTTCGTGCATCAGTGTCTAGATGATTTGTTGGCTCATCAATTAATAGAAATTGCCCCTCATTCAAAAACAATGCAGCAAGCAACACCTTTGTTTGTTCTCCATTTGATAATGTTTTAAAGGGTCTGTACATGACCCCGGCATCAACATTTAAATAGGATATTTCACGTAGAAATTCCCAATCTTCTGCTTGGGGACAAATTTCTTCAAGGATTTCATGAGTAAAATTGTTCTTATCTGAAACAGGGTAGGGGAAATAATTGAATTCTACCGAAGCAAGAATCTTCCCACTGTACTCATAATTCCCTAATAATAAATTAAAAAATGTCGTTTTACCTCGTCCGTTTCTACCAATAAATCCTAGTTTCCAATCTGTATCTATTTGAAAGTTTACACCTTCAAAAATATTATCAAAGCTACCTGGGTATGAAAAAGTTAAGTCTTGAACTTTTATCATTGACATAATAATTCCTCCTTTATATATCGAAACTTTTCATATAAAGTCGGAATATCCATCCGTTTTTTAATTCCTCTATATAAGTTTGATGGATATTAACGACTTATATAGAGGATTACATGTGTAACAATAGTGTCTGAATTACTCATTTTTCTCTCTCCTTTATTTGTTAGGTAAATTTACTGATTAATAAATACCAGCGTACATATAAGGGAATAAAAAAAACCTCCAATTTGTAATTGGAAGGATTAGTCTTTCACTTGTACTTAATAAGTACTTATTAATCATTTGAATCATGACAAATAAAGTATGAACTGAATTATAAAAAATGGATAGACTAACCCTATATTTTGTAGTGTGAAGTTATAAATTTCAACTTAAAATATAAATTAGTTAATCATTATTCATCCATCATTCCTTTCATAATTCTATTTTTAGAGTAACATTCTTTTTTAGGAGATGCAATATCTCCTTCACCTAATACTAAATCATTTAAAATTCTTCGATTAGGGAGATAAAACATAGCATCATTATTCTAAACATCGCATTTTTGTTCAAAATGTCACGTCTTTTGTCCATTAAAAGGGGAGTTAAGCTGTATCATTCAAATTTACGGTGTGCAAATACTTTAAAGAAACCACATTTTTCATCTTATTCTTTTTGGAATCCTTGGTATAAAAAATAGTAAACATCTACAGATATTAAATAAGATTGTAGTATGTAGAAAGAAATCTTTTAAAAAGGTCATAATAGAGATAATAGGCAGCACCCATTTTAATTCATATGGGTTGTTCGGCCATAATGATATTTTTTAATAAAGGTATAGAAAAACTCAAGAAGGTAAATCTATTGCGTCAACAATCATATGTGTACTTTTATTTATTATTTATAGCTCTAATAGCTTATTTAAGCTTTTGCTTTATATTTGTTTTTCCGAATCATTATTTTGTATCAGATTTTAATATACGACTATCATCCTTAGTTATTGAGACTATTGTATTTATCTCATTATTTTATTCTATATTATCCAGAAAAATTAAGTTAGGAATCTTCTGGGTTTGCATTACCATTGCGATAGGTTGTTTCTTGTTAGGGAATTTCATATCTGCCTTTCAAGTACTTAATTTAGAATTACCAATACAAAATTTTAATATCTCCGATGTATTTTTGTTGTTTTTCTTATTGTTCTTACTTTAAAGTGACATGAAATGACTCCATTCAAGAATTATCATATGGACACCCCTTTTTGCTGAAGGAGGGTTTGATCTTATAATTTGTGCGATTTTGAAGTAGAGTCACTGTGCTTGTAAGAAAGGCGCGAAGTTTTGAATGAAGTCGCAATGTTTATAAAAAAGAAAGGGTGCATATTAATAATAGTAGTATAATAGTGAATGAGGTGTTAATAGTATGGAAGATATAACATTAGGCTTACTACTAGATGTCGTTGGTGAATTATTTTCAGATGAAATTTCAATTGCCGTTTCAAATACAAAAGAATATATCTACTATAGGCCAAGTAAACGAATTGATTTAAAGATTAGCGTTGGAGATCCTATAAAGGAAGGAACGATTGCCCATAAAGCAATGGTGACGAAGCAAAAGGCCTCTGAGTTTATTAACCGGGATGTTTTTGGTATTCCTTATCATGGAATGGCCGTACCATTTTTAAATAATGGAAAGCTTGAGGGTTGCGTGACGGCAATTTATCCAGCTTTAACGGATGGAAAATCGGTCGTTACCTTAAAAACAACAGACGGCTGGATTCCGGTTCCTTTTTCAAAGGTCCTGTATTTAGAGGCAAAAGATAAAAAGACGTATGTGAATTCGGAAGAGTTATCAGGAACACATAAATACTCTCTGCAAGAATTCGAATACTTGCTTCCGAAGGATTCATTTATTAGATGCCACCGTTCATTTATTGTAAATGTTAATCATATTAAAGCGATTTATCCTGATACCCATTCTACTTTTTTACTTTCGATGAATAATGGTGAGCGGGTACCAGTTAGTCAATCATATGCCAGTTATTTTCGGAAGCTTCTAGGATTCTAGACTTTCTGCTTTAGAACCTAGATTCGCTACTTTATCTGAATTTTCCATATCGTATACCAAAATCCCTATTTTGATAGTGTTAAAGTGTAAAATAATTATGAATATTCATTGAGAGAGGGATTACATATGGAGAATAATTTGGATAGAATCAGGGACCATCGTCTGAAGGACCGGGTAGTTACACCTGAAGAAGCGGCTTCCTGGATTCAAAGTGGAATGACTTTAGGCTTAAGTGGGTTTACACGTGCAGGAGATGTGAAAGCAGTCCCATTTGCGCTGGTGAACCGAGTTAAGCATGATAAATCTTTTAAAGTAAATGTTTATACTGGAGCCTCCTTAGGTTCGGATGTAGATAAATTATTTGCTGAGGCAGGAATTTTAGGGAAAAGATTGCCTTTCCAAGCTGATACGACTATGCGAAAAGGAATTAATAATGGAGCCTTTTTATTTGTGGATCAGCACTTGTCTCATACAGCAGAGTTACTCCGTGCTGACGTTATGGATATAGATGTCGCTATCTTGGAAGCGGTTGCAATAACTGAGGATGGAATGATTATTCCAACCACTTCAATTGGAAATTCCTTAGCATTTTCCCTAAATGCGAAGTCCATTATTATTGAAATGAATATGGCTCAATCTACACAACTAGAGGGGCTGCATGATTTATATGAACCAGGAAAACAAGGGGAAAGGCTTCCAATTCCGCTCGTGAAATCGGATGACCGAATTGGAACAATCGGTATTCCGATTGATGTTGAAAAAGTGAAAGGGATTGTGTTTACGAACCAACTTGATTCGCCATCGACAATTGTTCCTCCAGATGAAGAAACTGTTATTATGGCACATCATTTAATAGAGTTCCTTCGAAAAGAAGTAAAGGTAGGCCGATTAACGAATCGTTTAGCGCCGTTACAATCGGGAATTGGTTCAGTAGCCAATGCAGTCCTGCATGGCATGTTAGATTCGGAGTTTGAAGATTTAGAAGTGTATTCCGAGGTATTACAGGATGCGGTCTTTGATCTTATGGATGCTGGGAAAGTCCATTTTGCTTCCTGCTGCTCCATCACGCTTTCTGAAGAGAAAATGCAACAAGTATTTTCCAACTTTGAAAAATATCGCAACAAATTAATGATGCGCCCGCAAGAGATTTCTAATCATCCTGAAATCATTCGCCGCCTTGGATTAATCTCGATTAATACTGCTTTAGAATTAGATATATACGGAAATGTCAACTCTACTCACGTTTTAGGTACAAAAATGATGAACGGTATTGGTGGTTCTGGTGATTTCGCAAGAAATGCACGCCTAGCTATCTTTGTTACTAAATCCATTGCGAAAGGTGGTAACATTTCAAGTATCGTTCCTTTCGTCTCTCATGTAGACCATACTGAACACGATGTAGATGTTATCGTCACTGAACAGGGATACGCTGACCTAAGGGGACTGGCGCCAAGGGAAAAAGTGGAACTGATTATTGAGAATTGTGCACATCCAATGTATCGTGACCAACTACGAGCTTATTACCAAGAAGCACTAACAAGGGGTGGACAAACTCCTCATGTTTTAGAAAAAGCTCTTTCTTGGCATACGAATTATGCTAAAAATGGAACAATGCTTGAAGCGGTAGTAGAAACTGTATAGGTGCGTATCGTATCATAAGTAATAGTAAAGCGGAAGATTGAGTTTGAAGTTGAATACAATCACAGATGTACAGAACGGTCTTCCGCAATCGGGTGCTATTTTTGAATAAAACTTAGATTTTTAAACGACTTTATTGTTATATTTTTTCTTGTAGTAAAGTTTCTTACATCAAGATTAAACAGCTATATTTCTAACCCCGTCCTATATTTAGTACGGGGTTATGCTTGTTTGAGCTTTTAAAATTAAATAACTTTATTGTCATTTTACAAATTACTCAAAAGGGACTATATTTCTTAAATGTGATGGATCAGGCGGGAAAAAACATCGTCAAAACACTTTGGGGAGACTTAACTTCTGAAGAAGTAAAGCAGTTGAATCTCATATTCCAAAAATCATTAGGTGGAAAACAAACATGAACAAACAAAAAAGTACCACAGATTCATTTATCCTAATTATAAATTCTATTTTTTAGGGTTATTTTTATCAATTTTAAATATGAGCACAATTAATGTTTCGATTCCTGAAATAATGTGATATTTCCAAACTGATCTTGACTCTGTTCAATGGACAATAATAGGTTTCATACTAGTAACACTGGTATGGAAGAAGTTCCTTTAAACTTATCTGGACATGCATCTTCTATTAATGATTGGACGAGACAAAGTTTTGGTTCCCTTTCTATCGGCGTATTCACTTCTATATTAGCTGTACGTATGATTGTACATACAGAAAAGCTAAGTGGAAGTGCTATATCAATTCAACAACAAGCCTTTAAACTTAGTATTCATGATGTATTTATAATAGCTACTGTTATCGCTATGATCGGATTACCTTTTTCTTTTTATCTTAAAGCTAAAAAAAATAATTGTAACAATATATGAGGCTAGAACATGACTCAATATATAAACAATGAGTATGTAGAAATGGATTTTAGAGGAGTCAATATAAAAGAAGAAGAGTTAAGAAACACATTCTTCCCCAAAACGATAAAAATGAACTTCGGTGCTATAAAAAACACAAAATTTCCATTTAGGGGGTACTTTAAAATCTTAGCTTGATGACTATGGGATGGTCGGGTACAAATGTTAATGTTTTGCCTATTAATTTTTCTTTTATCCGCTTATAATCATTTGTTTTATTGAATAAAGAAAGTAATTTCTCTGAAATCAGTTTATTAGTAGGCAGTTTTTCCTCGTTCCGCATTGTTGGTACATGGTTCTGTCCGAAAGCACCTTCTTTTTCTAATACAATGGATGATACAAGCATTTTCAACTCCATGTTTTGACCGATTAGTTTACCTGACATTTCATCTCCTTCCCCTCCTAACCTTGATAATTCAAGTGTTAACGAGAAAAAAAGAAGGTAAACCTAAAAGATACAAAAAATAAGAAACTCTCAAATCAAGAGGGTAGCTGAGTAGTTATATTTTTCCATTTATATATTACTATTTCTTATTTTTTATGCTATGATTGATATGTTAATGAATTGGAAGGGTGATTTTATGAAGTTTGGGAAAATGGGATTAGTGGTTGCAGCAAGTTTAAGTCTTTTCGCTTTATCTGCGTGTGGAAAATCTGCAAAAGAAACAGTTGTTTCTTCAACAGAAAACATTTTAAATGCAAAACAAATGGAATCAAGTGGTTCAATTTCTTTTAAATTCGATTCTAATGCGAAAGATATGAAAACAGAAAATAAAGCGGCAATGGATATGTTAAAAAACATATCAATTACGGTTGATTCAAAAACAGATAAAGATGCAAAAAAAGATGAAATAACAATTGGTGCAAATATTAAAACAGATGCAATGAAAATGGATATATCGATTCCAATGTTTATGGATGAAGGGAAAAAGGCTTTATATGTAAAAGCGAATAATGTAAAATCACTATTACAATTAGCTGGCGTTCCTGGTGATAGTTTTTCTACTCTAGAAGGAAAAGTTATCAAAATGGATATGAAAGATTTAGGAGAAGTAGATACAAAAGAATCTGCGGAAATCCAAGAGAAAGTACAGAAAGCTTTATTAGATGCAATCAAAGCGCTTCCTGAAGAAAAATTTACAAAAGAAAAAGATGTATATACTGTGAAATTAACAGGTAAAGATTTAAAAACAGTGATTGAAAAGGTATTTGATGAAATGTCTACAATGAAAAACTTCACTGGAACAAAACAAGAAATTGCAGACTTTAAGAAAGAATTGAAAGATGCAAATCTTGATAAATCTTCTATTTCTTTAACTTATACAATGGATGGAAAAACGATTAAAAAACAGGATGCAGCAATTCATGTCGAAGCAAAAAATTCTAAAGACGAAAAAGAAATAATTAAATTTGATATGAATATTAATTCTGATATCAAATCTATCGATAAACCAATCAAATTCACATTCGATACTTCTGAAAAGAACATTGTTCCAATGGATGAGTTGCAAAAAATAATTGGTGAATTTATGAATCAATCCATGAGGAATGATAAAATGGATGGCGGGGAAGTAACTCCTGTTCAACCAGCTCCAACAGAACCTGCAGCATAAAAAAGACCCCTTAAGAAGGGGTATAGCCACATTGCTATCAAGCTAACAAAACAAAATACAAAAAATACGCTATTCTTTCTGTAGAATCATAGGAAAGGGTGGCGTTTTTGTATGTCTATTTCTGTATCTGATGAATTACAATTATTTGCTCAAGAAATTCAAAGCTTTTTATCTCCAAATATCTTATGAGATTTTGCTAGAGATGTTGGTTTTGTTCAACGAACCAGTAAGTACCAAGCAAAAGATTTAGTTGCTTTATGTGTATGGATGAACCAAAATATCGCTACAACGTCTTTAACTCAGCTATCTAGCTGCTTAGAAGCATCAACAGAAGTACTCATCAGTCCTGAAGGACTGAATCAACGATTTAATCAAGCGGCTTAATTCAAAAAAATGAAACCCGTTAGGGTTTATTTCGTATGCAAATCTTTAAATTTCCTACATGTAGCCTTTAGAAAAAGGAAACAGCCTCTACTATAATTGACGTTGTATGAGCTTGGCTTGATGGCGATGGGGTAGCACCCCACATCCATCAACTTAAGGATTAAGACTATTCTTAAAGTTAAAAGCACGTTACTATTCTCTTATGTTAATGAGAAAGGGTGACGTGCTTTTTATGAATATGCATCAAAAACAAGAGCTGTCTTTATTTGCCGAAGAGTTATATCGATATATGTCTCCCGCTACATTTAATCAATTAGCTATAGAAGCAGGCGGAATGAAACGAAAACGTAAGTACCATGGGCACCATTTTTTATCTTTATGTGTATGGTTAAATCAACAAATTTCTACTACCTATAGTAGAAAGGGTATGTAGTGTATTTACTAGATTTTAGATGAAAGGATAAAGTTTTTTTGTGATTAACAGAATAAAAATAACAAATGGAAATAGTCTAACTTTTTATTGACAATGATAATTATTATCTTTAATATTAATTTGATTTTTCATTAAATTGAGGGGGATATGTATGAAAGTTCGTAAGGTTGTTGGAAAGATTCATTTATACCTTAGCATGATAGCTGGGATGTTTATTGTGCTGATTGGATTGACAGGGAGCTTGCTTGTTTTTCAACACGAATTAAATCGTGTGTTACATCCTGATTTATACAAAGTAACAGAAGGCGAAAAGGTTACTTATCAGAAAGCACTTCAAACTGTATTGGCAGTACATCCAAAGGGTGAGATTCAGCGGGTATATACCCCGGATGAACCAAATGCTCAAGGTGTTTATTTATTTAATTTGAAAGAAGGAAAGGCGAAACAAGAAGTTTACATCGATCCAGGAAATGGTAGGATCAATGGAGAGTTAGGTGAAAAATCATTTTTTAATCAGGTTGGGGAACTTCATTATCATTTACTTCTTAATGATTTTAAGGGGAAAGAGATTGTTGGCATCATTGGATTTATTTTCTTTTTCATTATTTTATCAGGTTTATATTTATGGTGGCCTGGGATTAAAAAATGGATGCGCGGATTTGTTATACGCCGAAGTAAGAATTCGTATGTAAAACAATATGATCTACATAGAGTCATTGGAGGTGTTTCAGTTCCGTTTTTGCTAATCGTTTCGCTAACAGGTGGTCTGTTGGTGTATGATAAAATAATTTTTGGATGGTTTGGAGCGAAAGCTAGTGTGGCACCATCAAAAGAGACACTTATTTCGAAAACGCTTTCGGGAGGGAAGCTTCCCCTTGATTATTTGTTGAGTGAAGCGGAAAAAGCAGTACCACAAGGAAAAATTATGCAAGTAAGAATGCCGGAGAAAGCGAAAAAAGGCAAGGCAGAAGGTGCTGTGGAAATCCGGATGAGTCGTTCATATGATCCGGGGAATGGGAATATAAAGGTATGGATGGACCAGTATAGTGGAAAAGTATTAGCAAAGCTAGACCCAAAAGTAGATAGCGGACTTACATATCAAATATGGCGTCTTCCTTTACATACAGGAACATTTGGAGGAGTATTTACAAAGATCTTGTATGTGATTGGTGGGCTTACTCCATCTATTTTAATGTTTACTGGTCTGTATATGTGGTGGTATAAGAAAAAGAATAAGAGAAAGGGGAAAAAGGCCTCAGTATCTGCAGCGTAATTATATAATTCATATACGAGTAAAAACATGATTTGATGAAGAGAGAAAGAGAAGCATTAAAATGGTCAGTGCATACTGATAAGTGTAAGGGTCATATGGGAGCATGAAAGGTCTTAAAAATGAAAAAATATATAATGTAGAACTGTGTGGTGGTACCCCATCGCTATCAAGCTAATAAAAAGAAATGCCCCCTAAAATGAAAAAATACGCTATTCTTTCTGTAGAATCATAGGAAAGGATGGCGTTTTTGTATGTCTATTTCTGTATCTGATGAATTACATCTATTTGCTCAAGAAATTCAAAGCTTCTTATCTCCAAATATCTTACGAGATTTTGCTAGAGATGTTGGTTTTGTTCAACGAACCAGTAAGTACCAAGCGAAAGATCTAGTCGCTTTATGTGTCTCGAGGGTTATTCTTAAAATTCGTTAATTCTCCATTTCTGATATGGTGCCCCCTAATTGATGTCAGTTTTATGAAGTTACTGTTCCAAAAACGACCGTTTATGGTACTTTACTTATTTCTATCCAAATAGAGAAAAATACTATTCAAATTCAGTTTCAAAACTCATTACCAAAAATAAAAGCTCCTAACATATTAGTCATATACAATATGTTAGGAGCATGATATTTTAAGTGTTTGTGACTTTACCCATAAAGTTGCCGCTAAAGGAATCATAACTTTGCCGGAAATCACATGTTTTTGAAGGGGCTTAGTTGATTATTCGAGGAAAAAGGAAGCATAACTTTGCCGTGGATTAATTATTAACCCATAAGCTTGCCGTGAATGTTACAACAAGACAAATAAAAATACCTATTATCAGCATCAGGCATTTAATCTTACTATTTTATTCATTAGAACTTTTATACGACAAGTTCAATAACTTTAACAACGGAGTTTTAGTATATAGGCTTAATGATAAAAGTGTTTGTAATGATATCCTTTGCTTTCTAAGCATAATTGCTTTTAGGGGTACCGTCAGGAAAATGCGGATTTACAACGCTAAGTCCATTTTCCTGACGATTCCTCCGCTTTCAACACCGTTAAGAAAGTTTTATATGAAAGAAAGTTTTGTTCTTTTAACCAAAAACGGTCGTTTATGGTTAGATGAACTACTCACAGCTATTTATGTGATGCCCATTTTTTAGATGTAATTAAAGGTAGAACAGTTGCATCATGAATTTGCCAAATTCCTTGTGTTTGTTGTCCCATATGGAAGGATCTCGTATATTTTTGCAGCAAGTGCCTGGGGAGATTCCTTTGCCCCTCTTTTAATCCAATCGTTAACAATATTATAGATACCGCCTGCTAAAAACAGGATTTGCATTCTGCTTATGTCATGATTGCGCGTAATATCCGCTTGAAAGACCTTTTCCATTGTGTAATTCAAATAATCAAGCATCATACTAGATATATTTGCATCAATTAACTTTCCTGACGGTTTCTGTGCAGACACAAATCCCTCTATGATATATTCAATAATTATCTGCATACTTTCATATGGATCCAAACTATCAACCTCTTTCAAGAAATGTTGAACAATTTCATCCACAGATGCTTGTACGACGTCGTAAACGTTGCGGTAGTATTTGTAGAATGTGACTCTGGCAACTCCAGCCTTTTTGCAAATAGCTGTTACGGTTATATCTTGCAGTTTATGTTCATGCAACAGTGCGCTCAATGCCTCCATAATATATCTCTGAGAGTGTATACTGTCTTCTCTTGACTTCCTCAAAGCTAACACATCCCTTCATTCTGTTCGTTTTAACTGCAAATCATCACATAGTGCTTGAAAGATGAAAATTCACTGTTATACTTACACATGTAAGCACAATTGTTAATGTAGTGATAACGCCATTGTATAAGAGGACATCATTGCTGTCAATGTGTACCATTTTCTTTGTTTCCTATTGGCAATTTGCGGCCATTCTGCAAGCTATAAATAGGGAGGGATATTCAGATACAATTTATAATGGGTATTTTAAAATCTTTTTATACGAATAATATGTGGTTTAGTGTTTGTGCGTTTCTAGATTACAACGTAAGAACAAAACAAATTTTCGACAAGAATAGGGTGAGATTCAATTGGCAAAATATCTGTATAAATTAGGACATTGGGCAGTAAATCATAGGAAAAAGGTTGTATTCAGTGCACTCGCAATTCTGATTGCATTAGTGCTTTTTGCAGTCAACATGGGTTCCTCTTTCAAGGAGGAGCTGAGCATTCCGAATACACCGGCAGATAAAGCAGGAAAAGTAATTGAAAAAGAGTTTAAAGCGATGCAACCAGCAGGTGCCCAAGTAAAAGTGGTGTTTCAAGCACCAAAAAGCGAAACCTTGGAGTCAGCGGAAGTACAACAGAAAATTGCAGAAGTTCTAGATGAGATTAAAAAAGATTCAGCTGTTGATTCTGTGGCAGCACCGATGCAACTGCAGAACCTCAGTGAAGATAAGACAATCGGATATGCAGTCGTTACGTACAAAGTGAAAGCGGAAAAGGTCACAGAAGCTTCTAAGAATAAGATTTTAGATAGTATTGAAACAACAAGGGATGCCGGCATTCAAACGGAGTTATCAGGAGGCGATATCAAGTTTTCCGACTCAGAGACTTCAGGTATGACTGAAATTGTCGGAGTACTTGTAGCCTTCGTAGTCCTGGCATTTACCTTTGTGTCTTTTCTGGCAGCTGGACTGCCGATTCTCACTGCGATAATCGGATTAGCGATTGGAATGCTAGGAATCATGATTGGGACCAATTATGTGGAAATCCAAACAGTTTCCTTATCATTAGCTGCCATGCTTGGACTCGCAGTAGGCATTGACTATGCGCTCTTCATTATCAATCGTTTTAGACAGCAGCTTGCACAAGGAGATTCTGTTCCAGAATCTGTTGCCATCGCAACGGGAACAGCGGGAAGTGCCGTAATCTTTGCAGGATTAACTGTTATTATTGGTCTTTTGGGACTGTCTGTTACAAAGATTCCATTCCTGACAGCGATGGGCGTATCCGCCGCCTTTACTGTGCTCGCAGCTGTGTTGGTTTCTATCATCATATTACCAGCCATATTGGGATTTGTCGGCCATAAGATTGCCCCATCTAAACAAAATCGATTCTTGCAAAAGATGACTGGGGCAGGCAAGAAACATGCTGGTTCAAATAAATGGGGGGAATTTGTCATAAGACGTCCTCTGATTGTTACGATTTTCGCAATCGGACTACTTGCAGTGATTACGATTCCATTTTTCCATATGAACCTTGGCCTACCTTCTGATGGAACAACAAAATCTACAGAAACGACAGAAAGAAGAGCATATGATTTATTGACGGAAGCATATGGAGAAGGATTTAATGCCTCTTTAGTGGTAGTGGCAAGATCAGAGGAAGCAACAGCTGAAACGCAAAATGCTATGAACACCGTTGCAAAAGAATTGGGTAACTTATCTGACGTGAAAAGTGTGAGACCAGCTATCCCTGGTCCTTCTGGAAAGATTTATATGATTTCCGTCACACCAAAAACAGGACCTGACGATACAAAGACGAAGAATTTGGTAAAAGCGATCCGGGACAAATCGAACCAGACTGAGAAAGAAAATGGAATTGAACTAATGGTAACGGGCCCAGCAGCGATGAATATTGATATTGTGCAAAAGCTGAGTGATGCCTTGCCAGTTTTCGCTGCCCTTATTGTTGGACTTGCATATGTACTCTTAGTTCTAGTCTTTAGATCTCTGCTCATTCCATTAAAAGCAGTATTAGGGTTTCTACTTTCTCTTGGTGCTACGTTGGGAGCCGTGGTATTTTTCGTGCAGGATGGGCATTTCCAAAATATATTTGGTTTCCCGGCTGCTGGTCCGATCTTAGCCTTCTTGCCTGTCATTCTGATTGGCATTCTGTTCGGACTCGCCATGGACTATGAGGTGTTCCTAGTGAGCAAGATGCGGGAAGTATATACGCATACAGGCGACCCGAAGAGAGCTATTTTAGAAGGAATGCGGGAGAGCGGTAGAGTCGTAGTCGCAGCAGGATTAATTATGATGTCTGTATTTATTGGATTCATGTTGGCACCTGATACCATCATTAAATCCATAGGCATGGCTCTTACATTCGGTGTTTTCTTTGACGCATTCATCGTGAGAATGACAATCGTACCTGCGGTCATGACTCTCATGGGTAAGTCAGCCTGGTACTTGCCAAAATGGCTAGATAAAATTTTGCCTAACATTGATGTTGAAGGAGAAAGCATTATACATCACATGGAAAACAAAAGTGAAAAGATATATAAACAGAACAGTTAAAGTTAATTCATAGTTGTATTCATAAAAAAACCGCTTCCCTCTAAAAAAGAAGCGGTTTTTTAGAGAAAGTATAGATTCTCCTCCGCTAATTATGTAAATATATAAAAGGACATTATTGCTGTCAATGTGTGCTATTTCCTTTGTCTCCCATTGGAAATTTACCGCCATTTTTCAAGTTATAAATAGGGAGGGATATTCAGATACAATTTATATTAAGCATTTTAAAATTGCTTTTTTGTTATGGAGGAATATAAAAAAATGAAAAAGAAACAACAAAAACAATCAACCTCTTGGCGTCCTAGAGGTTTTATTCAATGGTTTCTGACAGTTCTTACAGTACTAGCATTAGCTTTTATTGGTAGTTTGGCATATTATATTTGGAATCCATCAGATTTTAATGTCACATTAAGAATTTCTAATATAATGAGTCTTTTGGCAATGCTTGCATTGCAAATGCCAATGTTTTTAGTAATTCTAACATTATTTATAATTGCGCTATTAATATTAGCTGTATGGAAAAAAGCTTTAATCGCTCGAGCATTGTTGATTCCTCAATTATTACTAGTATTATTTTTAATAATAGAGCCAATTACTCAGACGTTAAACTATGCTAAAAACGAGAATGTTTCCGTTTCGCTTAGTTCTCATTTTTTTGGTAAGACAGAGATAACATCAAAAGTCACACAGGACGTTGTATACGGTACAACCTCTGATGGTGTGGAATTAAAGCTTGATGTGTGGCCAGCTCATGGAGACTCAAAAAAATCACTTCCCCCCGCTGTTATCATGTTACATGGAGGCGGCTGGGTTGAAGGTGATAAAGGTGGTTCACCTCATTGGTATCAAAGACTTAGTGAATTAGGATATACTGTTTTTGATGTACAATATCGTATGCCACCTCATGCTGGATGGAAAGATGAAGTAGGTGATGTAAAATCAGCAATAGGATAGGTAGTAGAACATGCGGATACTTACAAAATTGATTCTAAAAAAATAAATGTAATGGGGCAATCAGCAGGGGGGAATCTAGCTATGCTAGCCGCCTATAGTATGGGAGATGAACAGTTACCACCTTCTACTAGCGTTTCACCGGTACCTATTAACTCTGTGATTAATATATACGGTCCGTCTGATATGACAGAGTTTTACAAGAATAAACGAAGTCCTGACTACGCGGAAGATGTATTGAAAAAGTATATAAAGGGTACACCTTCACAATTCCCTGATCGTTACAAAATACTCTCTCCAATCAGTTACATTAATGAAAATACACCTCCTACTATTTCATTTTATGGAACAAGTGACCGAGTTGTCCCAGATGAACAAGGTGAAATTTTAGACAGGAAGCTGAGAGAAAATAGCGTTTCACATGAATTCTATCTTCTTCCAGGAGCTGATCACGTTTTTGATGTAAAATCAGGTAGCTTGAATACGCAATTTGCTTTTGAAAAAGTAAAAGCCTTTCTTCAAAAACACAATTAACAAATATAGGTAAAAACAATTTAAGAAGGTTTGTTTGCATCATTGTAAAATATAAAAATAAATGAAACACGCATTTTGAAAAAACTTAATCAAAATGCGTGTTTTTAGTATAAATCTAGTAATTTTATCAATGGTACAAATTGTACTTTTAAATTGTGGAAATTCAATGAATATCATATACACGTAAGGTGGTCATTTCCCTGTCAAGTAGACAGTAATAAAGATACGGTTTAAAATCTTTTATTTTTGGAAGCATAAGTTTGCCGCAAACAAAAAGAACCATAAGCTTGCCGTTCAGGCAAACTTATGGTTCATATCACAGTGTTTTTTGGATTTATGTCTTGATAACGAATGGATTCCATTTTACCATTCCTCTTCCTTTTGGCATATTAGCGTTGTTCATGATTTATGTCCTCCTAACAGTGTGTTTCTGTATCTTGTTGTTGCATGATTTGTATACGAAATTCCTCTTAATATGCTATTCTTTCCAAACTTTGTGCGTATTTCATCCATTACTTTAGTTAACTTTATTTCTTTTTCACGTTGTATGATGTTATCAAAAAGAGAAATTTGTTCTTCTCCTTCACGTATTAGATTTGTTAGGGAGATAGTAATACTTCTAATGGGTTCCCCGGTATATTGTTGATGTAGAAAATATATACAAACGTGATAAATGTCCATGGTTAAATTGGCTGGGCGGCTTAAAGTATGCGTTTTTCTAAAGCCACCTGAATAACTTTTGCTATATCCAACGGAAAAATGAACTGTCTGAGCAAGTTTGTTTTGTTGTCTTAATCGGTAACAAACCTCTTCGGTATGTTCCAGTAGGATAATTGGAAATTCTTTTATTGTATAATCACGCATTAGAATTTGGCTTTTTCCTACAGAAGTTGTAGCCGGAACATATTTTTCTGAAATCCGACTAAAATCAATCCCATTGCTATGTAAGTGTAATTCCTCTCCAATTACGCCGAAGCTTTGTTTTAAATATTTAATAGGATAATTAGCTAAATCTCCTATTGAATGTATTCCTTTTCGATTTAACTTTGTTTCAGTTTTATGTGAAATCCCCCAAAACTTACTAAGCAGCCGTATGTTCCATAATTTCGTAGGTACATCTTCGTATTTCCAATAAGTAATTCCGTCTTTATTTTTCTTCGCTTCAATATATAAAGCTACCTTACTCATCAATAGGTTAGGAGCCATCCCAATTATGCATTCAATTCGTGTATGTTCATATATTTCACGTTTAAACTGTAATGCAAATTCATGCGGGTCTCGAGCAAACAAATGGATGCTATCGGTAATATCCATAAAAAATTCATCAATTCAGTTGTCAATATTTTTTCTTATTTAATACACTATTTAAATTCTTAGTAATAGGGGCGCTATCTCATCACCATCAAGTTAATAAATTTGTGGCTTCCTAAACTGAAAAAAATGAGCGTAATTCATTAACTGTAGAAAGAAAAATTTCGTTATAAAGATGTTTTTTATCACAAAAACGGTCATTTATGGAGACATTTTTATAAACTGGACAGGTTTGTAGTGCAAAATGCAGGGGTATGAGTAGAAGATTGCGCTTTTTACTCATGCTTCTTTATATATCAAAGGATAAACTTAGTATATTGATAGATTGAAGGGAGCAAATATGATGAATGCATTAGTATCTGCAAAAAATGTAACAAAGATTTACAACAAGAATCAATTACCTGGACTGAATAAAGTATCTTTTGATATTGAATCAGGTGAATTTATTGGCATTATGGGGGCATCTGGATCTGGGAAGACAACTTTATTAAATATCCTATCAACCATTGATACGCCTACAGATGGGGATGTTTTTATAAATAATGTTGATATTAAAACACTTAATGATAATAAATCTGCAGATTTTAGGAAAGATCATTTAGGCTTTATTTTTCAAGAGTATTTTTTACTTGATAGTTTAACAGTGAAGGAAAATATTGCTGTGCCACTTACTCTGTTAAAAAAATCCCCAAAAGAAATTGAATCGGCAATAGAAAATTTAGCAAAGCGTTTTGGGATATTCGAACAATTATCCAAGTACCCTAGTCAACTTTCTGGAGGGCAAAAACAAAGGGTTGCAGCAGCAAGAGCGATTGCGAAACAGCCAAGTATTTTATTTGCAGATGAACCGACAGGTGCGTTAGATTCAAACTCTGCAACAGAACTACTTCAAAAACTAAGAGAGGTAAATGAGGAACTTCACACTACAATTTTAATGGTGACTCATGACGCTTATGCAGCAAGTTTTTCGAGCAGAATCCTAATATTCAAGGATAGAAATATAGTAAAAGAATTAAAAAAAAACGAACAGGATAGAAAAGAATTTTTTGAAGAGATACTAAAGGAAATCTCTAAAATTGATGAAAATCGATATAACTAAGAGTATGAAAGGAAGGCATGACTGTGGGATTATTAACAATAGCAAAAAAAAATCTGAAGAATAACTTTTCCTTCTATTCGTTCTATTTCGTTTCAGTAGCCTTTGTGCTGATAGTGTTTTTCTCCTTTATTTCTTTTTCCATGAACGATATTATCATGGAAAAGATTTCGTCTGATGGTAGAGTAGAAACAATGTCGAGAACGGTGGCAATCTTTGTTATGACATTTGTACTATTCTATATGTCATACTCCAATACTTTCTTTATGAAAAAAAGAATGAAAGAACTTGGTATTTATTCGCTCTTAGGGTATCGAAAGTCAACAATGCTAAAACTATTAACCTTTGAAAATAGTATAATTTGTTTTACTGCTCTAATTGTAGGAATTGCTTTTGGTGCTATTACTCATAAAGGAATTGTCGAAGCGATAGTCAGAGTACTAAAATTACAAATCGATACTTCTGAAGTGCCACTTATTAATCCCGATGCGGTACTATTCACCTTTGTTTTTATATTTGCTGTTTTGACTGTTTTATTTTTATCAAACTGGATAATTCTTCGAAAAAGTTCCTTACTGACTTTGGTACGTATGGAAAAAAAGGAAGAAAAAAAGGTAAAAATCAATACAGTTTTCTCGTTACTGGGATTATTCTTGATTTTAATTGGTTATTTCTTAGCTATTGATATTACAAGAGGAACTAAATCATTGTGGAAAACGATAGGATTTTCACCAATCGCGCTTTTAACAATGTTAAGTGTAATACTAGGGACAACTTTCTTTATTCACTCTTTTTTACCATATGCCATTCAAAAATTGAAGAAAAAGAAAACATGGTTTTATAAGGAATCGAATATTATTATCGTTCCAAACTTTATATTTAAAATCCGTTCGAAGGCAAAAACTTTAATTTTGTTAACTTTATTAGCTGCAGGAACTTTGGCTATATTCGGTTCCACTATATTGACGCTTTACTATCCAGTTGCTGCTACAGAACGTATCGTACCGTCAGCTATTGAGTTCCCGTTGGAAGATAAAGAATTGGCTACTAAAGCAATTAAAACTGCACAAGATACTGTTGGTAAAGAAAATATGAAATACAAAGAAACGACTATTATTCACGGAACATCCTCTTCTGACAATTTGCCTAAAGAATATAGTATAAAGAAAGAACACGGATTTGATCTTATCTCCGAGTCGGATTACAGGGAATTAATAAATATTCAGGGCAAAAATGTAGACTTTGAGAATTTAGCTAAGAATGAAAGTATCTTAGTAAAATATCGACCTGAAAAAGAAAAGCTAGATAAAGGGAAAATACATACTTTGAACTTAACACCTACAAATAACGTGGATATAAAAGTAAAAGACACTACATTACTTAATCCAATTGGATTTGCAAATAGTGTAGGAACCCTTATTATTTCGGATCAACTTTACAAAGAAATAAAAAACTTAGGGCTTACAGAAAAGCCTATGATGAGCTTTAATGGAGCAGATATGAGGAATAACAAGCAAGTTTATGAAAACTTAGCTCCACTATTTAAAAATAATATTTATTTTACAAGTAGTTACCAAAAAAATGATTACATTATTCAGCAGAATAGCTCAACATTCTTGCTCATTAGTTTTGTTACTATCATCTTCTTTATTGCAACAGGTAGTATTCTCTATTTTCATAACCTTTCGAGCATGATGTCAAACAAAAACGAATTTATAATTTTAAAAAGAATGGGGTATAACAAGAAAAAGATAAAAAGAATAATAAGTAAAGAAGTTTTTACGGTATTTAGCATTCCCTACGTATTAGGGTTAGCACATAGTATTTTTGCACTGATAGCCTACAAAACGGCTTTCATGGATGACTTATTAGGAAAAAGCAGTGCCTTTATATTACCTATTCTTTTTGCAGTAATTATTTTTACTGTGGTGTATATCATTTATTATTTGTTAACAAAAAGAGCATGTTATAAAATCATATTTAACGATAAAAAGTAAAAATCTACAGATAAAGCTGATGATAGTAAACAAACATCAGCTTTATCTGTTTTTAATCTAGTAAAGGTAAGTGAGTTTATGAAAAAGTACTATGAGCAAAAACAAATTTTTATTTTAGTTAATCAACTTTGTATGATTATTTTTTTATGTTACGAATTTTTGCAGAACAATATTATAGGAACAGCAAAGTTACTCCCATTAATGCTTATAACGATAATGTCCATTTATGGGGCATACATCAGTTTTGTAAACATTAAAAACAATAACACGCTATCACAATTTTCTAATTTGCTACTTTTTACTTCATGGCAGTTTTTACTTACACTTAATGAAGGGCAAATTTTTCATACACTAAGTATGCTACTTAGTGTAGTGATTCTATATAAGATAGTACAATTTTTGCTCCTGTTCTTTTTCCAAGATTCTATCTATACTTATAAAAAAGAAAAAGATTGGATTTTACAGATTACATGTTTATTAACATTGGTTGCGAACTTGATAAACGATAGAATATTTGCCATTCTATTTTCATGTCAATGGATTTTTAGTTTTAGTTGTATTATTTTTCTGTTCCTGCAGCATCGAAAACGAATTAAATTTGTCTTTAAAAGTGAAAAAAAGCATTTATTTAAATCTGTTACTATTCTTATTCTTCCCTTTATTGTATATGCTATGTTATTTGCGGAGAGCCCAGAATATTTAAGTAATTTAGGGTGGTATATCGTGATTCTGTTACCCCTATTTAGTATTCATGCAATAGCTTTTAAAAACCATATATCTATGAGGCAATATTTTCTCTTAAAAGAAGGTAAAATGGGCTTAATGTTTTTATGTTTTCTTATTTTTCTTAGTTCGCTTGGGGTATTGTTTAGATTTAATATGATTACCTATTTCATCATTATACATACAGTTTTTTGGTTTGTTCAGCTTTATTTCACGTTATTATTTCAAGACACAAAAAATACTATCTTAAATTTGGATACAGAAGAACTAAAAATCTTGCCAGAGAGCTCTTACGTTCATAATCTCGTACAGATAGCCAAAGAGGAAAAAATAAAAAGAGATTTTTCTAATTATTTACACGATGAAGTATTACAAGATATATTAGCTGTTAAAAATATGATGAATAAATCTAACAAAGAAGAAATTCATGAAATGATAGTAGAAACACTGGGCAATTTAAACCAGTCAATACGCGTACAAATGCAAGAGTACCATCCACCCCTATTAAAAACACTCCCATTAAAAGAAAATTATAGCAATTTGCTTGAGATGATACAGCAAAAATATGGAATGAAAAATATTGATATATCTTTTGAGTGTAAAGAAAATTTATTTTTAGTTGAACCCTATCATCTTGTTATATACCGAATTTTAAAAGAATTGGTAACAAATGCATTCAAACATTCGAAATGTTCAAAGCTAGTTTTGCGTTTGACACAAGAAAATGGCGAAATAGAACTTATAGTAAAAGATAATGGTAAAGGCTTGAGGGCTACTAAAACAGACGTTCTTAATGGCCATAGGGGATTGAATTCGATTAAAGAACAGCTATTTTTATTAAACGGTAAAATGACAATTTCAGAGTGCAATCCTTCTGGTTTATGCGTTACTATTCTTATTCCCATGAAAGGAGATGATTCCTATGAATATTTTATTAATAGATGATCATGCTTTGTTTACAAAAAGCTTGGAGATAGCCTTGGAGGATTATCCTGAAATAGACCAATTCCATTCATTACAAAATGTTGAAAATGTCATTACAATTATCAATGAGTTTAAACCAGACATTACTTTATTAGATATTAATCTAAGTAACATTAGTAGTGAAGATGGCTTAGAGGTAGCAAAAATTATTTTAAATAGTAAGTGTGATACGAAAATAGTTATATTAACAGGTTATGATTTACCTGTTTACCAGTATGAAGCTCAAAAACTAGGTGTAAGTGGTTTTATTAATAAAAATATTTTACCAGGAGCATTATTACAAATATTAAATGAAATTAATAGGGGCGCGTGCCATTTTCCAATCTCTACGGACAATGTAGAGGAATTGACCAATAGGGAAAAACAAATTTTACAATTACTATGCGATGGCTATAAGCGTAAAGAAATTGCTTCTATGTTATATGCTAGTGAACGTACAATTTCCAATCATATTCAACGTATATTTGATAAGTTGGATGTTTCATCCTCATTAGAAGCTGTAACCAAAGGAATAAAATTAGGATATATTCAGCCTAATTATTAAAAATAGTTTATTAAACTAATAGCTTTAAGCAAAAAGAAAAACGGAGCGTGACAATCATAAAGATGAAAGTCACGCTCGCGTTGCTTTATAGATTAAGTCATCCTTATAAAAGAGGCTTCTTTTTAAGAGATTTTATTTAAAAATATATTTTCATATAACAGATTTAAGGGGGATATTACATAAATGGAGCAGGTTATACAAGAGTTTTTTTCTCCAAGTAAAAACTATAAGGTTCAAATCATTAAAAGAAAAGATGGTTTGTATACAACAGAAGCTTATAGATGGATGGAGGATTGTGGTTATGAATTTTGGAGTTATATATCACAAGGATTTTCATTGATAGATAGTGAGGAACATGCACGAAAGATTGCTATGGAGCAACTAAAGGAGTGTTCAAGGGAAAGTTTTTCATATTAATTTTGAATATAGTAGGGGCAAAGAATTTTTAATGTTTTATTAATAATAAGATAGAGAAAGGAATACAGAATAGTTACATTTTTTTGTAAAAAACAGACTGCATTCCAAAATTAACCTTTTATTGTCTATTAATAATTGTTGTAGATTGTTAAACAGAGGAACAAAATTATATAAATAGATTACCGTATACGAATAGGTGGCTCATTTATTAACCATATACCGTCTATTTGAGTCATTTCGAAGTATACATCATCAAAAAGTGACGGTAGTTTTATAGATGCATAGTTTTGGCTAGTTTCAATAGGCTTATTTGCAAATTTAAACCTAAATAACAATTCTTTTTGAGACTTTGCACTTTTTAAAAACATTTGTTTATCATTTTCATCATTAAGCGTTGTATAAAAGCGATAGGTAGTTTCGTAATGCTCCTGTTTAATAGAATATAGAAACAACCTTACAATCGTTTCTGGGTTTTGGTTTTGTAGTAGGACAACATCATTGTTTTTGTGAAATTGATTGTACAATCTTTGTTCTTTTTGATTTAATTTCTCAAGGTATGGTGAGGGATACATATACCAGAACAAACTACTGATGCAAACTAGTATTATAAGTCCTGTAAAAAAGATTTTTTTCATTGTTGTTTACTCCTTAATTTCAAAAAGAAATGCATTACTAAGCCGTTTTGTTTGAAATGGAATTTCTTTTTATAGAGAGGTTTTAGTAAGTAAAATATTGTGATTTTTCATGACTAAATTTCTCTTTTAATTCATGATAGGATATTACTTTGACAAAAGTTAATCAAATAAACAAAGACCCTGTAAAAAATACAGGGCCGGATACAGGGTTAAGGTAACGCATAGTTTCTTAAAAACATAATAGCATATATTTTTTGTATAGTTATATGAAGATTTTGACGAATTTAAGAACAAGATAGAAGATTTTTAAGAGAATAAATATAGTACTGGAAATTTGATTTGGAAATGAGATATTCATCTAATTATATAGATGAAAAATGGTGAGTACTTTAATCGTAATACCTTTTAATAAGCAATATAAATTAGAGAAATACACTGGATTTTTAGAAATATATAGAAAAAATTTTGATTAGATAAAAAAAGAAAAGACACCCGAAAGGTGTCTTTTCTTTTGGTATACAGCTCACACGTTGCTGAATTAGATATGAAACCATAATTCGATTATGAAATAAACAACATAAGAAATTCTAACATGCTCTGGACCAAAAAGAATATGTAATACTGCATTTTTTAAGTTTTTATTTACTTTATTGAATATAGTGCAGAAATGTAGGCGAAAAGGGCATGTCGATGGTAAGTTCCATTATTTCATTTGTTTTAAGATTTGCGATTGTATCGTATTTTAGTAAGAAAAAGTGATTGAGATAGTTCTCAATCACTTTTTTGTTATTTCTATTCATATTTTTTTATTTTTTACCAATAATATGCAGGGAAGGTAGATTTGGTTATAAAGTTACTTGAGCTTACTTTACTGTATTTAGGGGTGTCAAATATGAAAGTATCAATATTTATCACTTGTGTTGCAGATGTTTTTTATCCAGAAGTAGGAAGAGATGTTGTGGAAATTCTTGAAGATTTAGGGTGTGAAGTTGATTTTCCTAAAAATCAAACTTGCTGCGGACAACCTGCTTATAATAGCGGGTATGTTAAAGAAACAAAAACAGCTGCAAAACATATGATTGAAGCCTTTGCTAGTTCAGAATATGTTGTGGCACCATCGGGGTCTTGCGCTATGATGGTTCACGAGTTTTCTAGCTTATTTTCTGAAAGTGAAGCGGAGTGGAAGAAAAAAGCTACTGAACTTGCCAATAAAACATATGAATTCACACAATTTCTTGTTGAAGTATTAGGGAAAGAAGACTTAGGTGCGAAGCTTCATAAAAAAGCAACGGTTCATACATCTTGTCATATGAGCCGATTAATGGGGATTAAAGAACCGCCGCAAAAATTATTAAAATGTGTAAAGGGACTGGAAGTTGTTTCGTTGCCGCATAATTATGATTGCTGTGGATTTGGGGGTACATTCTCAGTGAAAATGCCAGAAATCTCTGAGCAAATGGTAGATGAAAAAGTAAAGCATATTATGGAAACTGGTGCGGAAGTGTTAATTGGGATGGATTGTAGTTGCTTAATGAACATAAAAGGACGTTTAACACGTAATGGTTATCCAATTGATGTGAAACATATTGCTCAAGTATTAAATGAAGATCGAAAATAAGAGGGGGATATAGAGATGGGAATGAGAATTGGGAACGATCCCTTTCATAAGCGTGCTGAAACAGGTATTGGGGATCAATTTATGCGACAGGCTGTTAGGAAAGCACAAGATGGTCTTAGAGGTAAGAAATTAAAAGCTACTGAGAGTCTTGGGAATTGGGAGGAATGGCGAGCTTTAGGAGAAGAAATTCGAAAGCATACATTAGAAAACCTTGATTATTATTTATATGAACTGAGTGAAAATATTGAGAAAAACGGTGGTTTTGTTTATTTTGCAAAGACCGCAGAAGACGCAAGGGAATATGTAAAAGAGATTGTAAAAAAGAAAAACGCGAAAAAAATTGTGAAATCAAAGTCGATGGTAACGGAAGAGATTAGTTTAAATGAAGCGATTGAAGAAGCTGGAGCGGAAGTGTTAGAAACAGATCTTGCTGAATTTATTCTACAAGTGAACGACCACGATCCTCCGTCACATATTGTTGTTCCGTGCCTTCACAAGGATAAAGAACACATTTGTGAAATATTTAAAACAAAGTTAGATTACACTGGAACATCTGATCCTACGGAAATGGCGAGGTTTGTAAGAGGCTATTTACGTGATGATTTTTTTGCGGCGGATATAGGAGTGACTGGATGTAACTTTGCTGTTGCAGAGTCTGGGTCAATTTCTATCGTAGCAAACGAAGGGAATGCAAGACTTACTACGACACTTCCGAAAACATTGATTACAGTTATGGGGATGGAACGTATCGTTCCGACATGGGAAGAGCTTGATGTTTTAGTAACACTTCTATGCCGTAGTTCTGTAGGACAAAAGTTAACAAGTTATATTACAGGATTAACTGAGCCTGGCGGGACAGATGGACCTGAGGAATTTCATTTAGTCATTGTTGACAATGGTCGTTCCGATATTGTCGGAACAGAATTCCAAAGTGTCCTTCAGTGTATTCGTTGCGCGGCATGTATTAATGTGTGTCCCGTATATCGACATATTGGTGGACATGCATATGGCTCTATTTATCCAGGACCAATTGGGGCTGTGTTGACACCGCTTTTAGGGGGATATGATGAATATAAGGATTTACCTTATGCATCTAGCCTTTGTGGTGCTTGTACAGAAGCGTGTCCAGTGAAAATCCCGTTACACGACTTATTAATTAAACATCGCAGCCACATTGTAGAAGAAAAACGATCACCTGTAGCTTGGAACGTGGCTATGAAAGGTTTTGAAAAAGCGGTAAAGAGTTCTAGATTATTTTCTTTTGCTGCGAAGAGCGCTCCGTATGCATTAAAACCTCTTGCAAAAGGGGATAAGATCGAGCGTGGAATTGGACCGTTAAAAGCTTGGACGGATGCGAGAGATTTTCCAGTTCCGAAAAAACAACCGTTTCGAGAGTGGTTTGAAAAACACGAAAAGGAGAACGATGATGGCCATCCAAAATCGTGAGGAATTTTTACTCCAATTATCAGAAAAGCTTGGTAGGAAACGTCCAGAAGCAGTGAAAAAACCGAACTGGTCTTTTTCCCCGCAGTGGACTGTTTTTGAAGGATTAACACAAGAGGAACTTGTATTAAAGTTAATGGAGCACTGCGAAGTTATTCATACAGAGGTGAAGCGAACAACAAAGGAAAATCTTGTTGAAACGTTTCAATCTTTTATAAAAGAATGGAATATCAAATCTGTTATGTATTCGAATGATGAGCGCTTTAACGAGTATGGTCTTACTCCATTTTTCAGAAATGAAGGTACAACACATTTTCGTACATGGGGATTAGATCATAAAGAAGAGGACATAGAATTTGCGAAAGCTGCTGACCTTGGCATTACGTTCAGTGATATCACTCTGGCAGAATCGGGAACCGTTGTGCTATTTAATGATGGGTTAAAAGGAAGACATGTTAGTCTTCTTCCAGAGTCATATATTGCAATCGTTCCTAAAAGTACGATTGTACCAAGATTAACCCATGCTACCAAACTTATTCATAATCAAAATAAAGCGGGAGAAAAACTACCGGCTTGTGTGAATTTCGTTTCTGGTCCGTCAAATAGCGCGGATATTGAAATGAACCTTGTCGTAGGTGTACACGGGCCAATCAGAACAGCATATATTATTGTGGATGATCAATAATGATTTACGTTTGCGAAAGAGCGTCAACGCATACGAGTTGGAAATATAGATGAAACACACAATCACATTTATAAGAATACTGAAAATAGAAAGCCCTGGCTATTAAATATAACCAGGGCTTTCTATTTTTAGAAGGATGGGTCCGATAGATTCTACGCTTGCAAAATTTCCATTCTATTGCAAGTGTTGAAACCATGGAGAAAAATATAAAATTCTAATTTATTCATGCGATATTTCCTTCTACACAACATTCTTTTTTTTGTAACATATTTAATAATCTATCTAATTCTTGACTGACACATATTATCTCTGGAGAAGTGAGCATATAGTGTTTAGTTAAGCGAATCATTTCCTGTCTTTTCTTCTCTATTTGGCTTCTTAGTGTTGTACAGTTCATTTCTTGACTCATTATAAAATCTGCTCCTTTCACTTTGAAGAGCTAGCTTTAAAAAACATGTCCAAATTATATAATGGAATTATCTCATTAAAAGGAAGTTTACAAAAGATGTAATATTTCCCTTTTTAAGTTAAAAAATTACGCAAAATCCGGATTTATCTTATAATTAGAAGCCACAGTATATTTCACCATCATAAATACCACATTCATTAATACAAGTAATATTTCATTTTTAAAAAGATATCCTCTAAAAAATTCTGCCTTATGGCAATATTATAGTTTAAATTATGACGGATTTATGGTTCAAATTGCATAGTAATAAGCATTTCTTTAATAACAATGAAGCATTTATTTTTAGATTTTTAAAAAATATTGATATAAAAATCTAAAATGTATAATATATAGATATAGTGATAGTTTGTTTGATTCCGTTTATTCCCACACCTTATGTGTTGTGATTGATTTGTAGAAGCAAGTTGTGTTCTTGTTTCAATTGTGAAAGGGCTTCTTTGAGCCGATTAGTGTATATATAGCTTATTTTGCTATGCACATTTTTAATCGACTTGAAGAAGCCCTTTTGTGCTGTCTTTAAGTTTGGGTTTATTGTATAGCTAACACTTTAGGCGATTATTTCATTACTTAGGGGGAACATCATGAATATAATCATGGAAAAATCACAAGAGAAGTTACAGAACAATGCTTATTTACATTGCATCATTGAAGAAATTAAAGAACTAGCTAATCCATTATGGATCAGTTCTATCGATATGTTAAATGCACACAATCAAGATTTCAATGCGAAAGCTACAACGTTTAAGGATATTACCATTTCTGATTTAAGAGATTTGAAAGTGAGTCTAAGTCTAATTTATGCAGCACATAATATCAGTCGTGCAAGTAAAGAAGAGTTGAATCTGCGCTTATCCATTCAATCAGGAAAGGATATTACTTCCTATGAGGAGTGGCTGCTTCATGAAAACAGAGGGATCATATGTGAAATGATTGATGAATTTCGAAATAAAGAGTGGGTACACTCAAATTCGAAATAACAATTTATCTCACATAAATTGTACAAAATTAAATAATGTAGGGGGACTATTATGACTAACATGATGGAAAATTTACAAGCGGAATTTCCATTAGAATAATTGGGATGGAAGATTACATACACATTCGAAAGCCAAGGGGAATTTTTCGAGTATGTAGCTCCATTTGTTGACGCTCGCGCCATTCAGGACCGATTTGACGAAGTCTTTGGTATCGATAAATGGCAAGTGTCTTATGAAAAATGGGGTGAGAATGCAATAAAGTGTACCATTTCGGTGTTTTTGAATGAACGCTGGATATCAAAAGAGGATGGAAGTGAAGAATCTGACTACAGTTCTGTAAAAGGTGGTTTTTCAAATAGTTTAATGAGGGACTCTCTTTTTCTATCTAAAAAAATAGAAATGACTCATCCAAAGGTGTTGGGTAAATACCCTATTCGAATAATAATAACTAAGATTATTTTTGTTAAATATTTAACCGTTTATAATTTCCCCACCATTCACGTGCAGAATTTGCCCTGATATGTAAGATGCATCATCGGAAGCCAAGAATACATAAGCAGGTGCCACTTCAAACGGTTGGCCGGCTCGCTTCATAGGAACATGGTCTCCAAATGTGGCAAGCCATTCTGGAGGCAAAGAAGATGGAATTAATGGAGTCCAAATTGGTCCTGGGGCCACACCATTAACTCGAATCCCTTGCGGTGCCAGTGACAATGACAGCGAACGTGTAAATGAAACAATGGCTCCTTTAGATGCCGCGTAGTCAATTGCATCTTGATCTCCATGATAGGCACTAAGGGATGTTGTATTTATTATAGAGCTCCCTGAATTCATATATGGAAGAGCAGCTTTCGTCAAAATAAACTGCGAAAAAATATTTGTGTGAAAAGTACTTGCTCGTTGGTTTGAATCTACATCAAGTAGACCGTTCTTTATGTATAGTACACCGGCATTATTCACCAGAATGTCAATACGACCAAATTGGTGAATTGTTTGCATTACTGCTTGTTGGCAATGCTGCTCATACCCAATATCACCTGGAATGGTAATGCAACTACGGCCATACTTTTTGACATAGAACTCCGTTTCTTTTGCATCACTATGTTCATTTAGATATGAGATTGCTATGTCTGCACCCTCTTTCGCGAAGGCTACAGCAACAGCCCTCCCAATTCCACTATCCCCACCAGTTATAAGCGCTACCTTATTTATAAGTTTACCAGCTGGTTTGTAATCGGGGTTATCAAATATAGGTCTAGGTATCATTAATGATTCAATGCCAGGTTTACTTTGTTGTTGAGGTGGGAAACCCATCACAATCACTCCTTTCTCAATTTTCCTGTAATAAATGAAATTCTGATATAGGTTATGATTATCATCAGGAAAATATATCCTCCCCAAAGAATTAAATAGAGGAAGTGAAGGGGGATTTACTCCATCAAGGTGTAATGTAATTTTTCATTATTTGTAAAAAGTATTCATTTTTTTCTTTAGGAAAAGTTAACACACAGATACTATTTTAACAAACTTCAGCCAGAATTATCCTTCCTCTAAGCGCAGCGTAGGTGGGAGATGAATGGCCCGACCTAACAAAAGTACTTCTGAGTGGTAAAGAATCGTAAAATTTGTTTATATTAGAGTTGTTAGAACGAACATTCGGAGGTGACGGCATAATGAAATTGAACTCCAGGTTTGAAATCCATCCTACAGAAGAACAACAACATACATTAGAGAGATGGATTTCCATTTGTCGTCAGCAATATAACTCCGCTTTGCTAGATAAACAACGCTATTATAAACAAAAAAGACTTAACACGGTATGAATTACAAGATCAGCAAAAACTTGATAAAAAGATATATCATTTCTTAAAAGAGGTTCCTTCGCAACCTCTTCAAGAAGTGTTTGCGCGCTTTGAAAAAGCCAATAAAAGTTCTTTAAAAAGGATGCTAGCTATCCAAAAAGGAAAAGTTTTAAAGAATATCGTTCTATTACTCTTACTCAATTTAGTATGTTCAAATATAAAAAGAAGTTCCTTTTTTCTGAAAATGTATATAGATGCAAAGTGTATCATGAATATCCGAAAAAGATTTTATATTTCATTAATTTATTCCTTTCCATCTACATTAATCATTTA
Source organism: Bacillus sp. H1a (assembly GCF_000633475.1). Lineage (NCBI taxonomy): Bacteria > Bacillati > Bacillota > Bacilli > Caryophanales > Bacillaceae > Bacillus > Bacillus sp. H1a. The sequence continues at coordinate 72,528 of NZ_AYMH01000012.1, forward strand.
TTGCAACAGCTTTCACGTCTAAAATAAGATGTTTCAACAAAGGAAAGTATACGTATCTTTATAATGATTTTCCAATATAATCAAGGTGTTAATAAAAGGAACTCTGTTTTATTTTTGCTTTTCTACTAACTAATACAGCTTCAAAAAATGGACACAATTGCTACATGCCAAGTGTAATTTATTATCCATTCAAGATTCTGTTTATTCAATCTTTCGGAAAATAAAAAAATATTAAACTCATAAATATACAAGTTATAATGAGAGCGTCTAGAGATAATCTATTACCTCTAGAGAAAATATCAAACCTAGTTCTAGTGCAAAAATTCTAAAGACCTTGCAAGTAACCTTCTAAAATTGGACATATTGATACGATTACTCTAAGAAAGGTGTGTGATCAGAAGGGAAATTTATTAACATGAGAAATGAAAGCGTTATCAATCGGATTTTATTTTGAATTGGTCATTCTAATAACTTAGATTCAACTGCAATTAAAAATAATAAATTATGGGGGTGCTTATATGAACATGAATGTAGCATCTATTAAAGAAAAAAAGGTTGTTAAATACAAAAGTTGTTTTGATGTGATTGGGCCGGTAATGATAGGTCCTTCAAGTTCACATACTGCAGGTGCTTTGGCTATTGGAACAGTTGCCAATAAATTATTTCAAGGTCTTCCCAAAAAAGTCGTGGTAAGGTATTATGAATCATTTGCTGAAACCCATAAAGGACATGGAACTGATTTTGCAATTATTGCTGGGATATTAGGATTTGCTGCCGATGACAGCAAAGTGCCAGATGCTATTAAAATAGCAGAATCTAAAGGAATTGACATTACCTTTATTGAAAAAGCGGGGGATAGTCCTGCTGGTCATCCAAATACGGCAGATGTATATTTAGAGGATGAAAGCCGAGGTATTAGAACGATGGGTATTTCGGTCGGCGGTGGATTAATTGAAGTCAAACATGTTGAAATTGACGGATTTAGCTTAGATCTGCAGGGGCCATTGCCAGTTATTATTGCGATTTCCGAAAGAGCTGACTTTGAATTTGTCTTACGCAGGATCTTTAAACAATATGACGTGGAAATTAACAACTTTCATAGTTTAGAAGAAAACGGAAAATATTTATATGCATTCGCTTTGGATTCGCTATTGTCTGGTAATGTTCAGAAGGAATTAGGAAATTTAAGCAATATAGCTAATCTCATTATTCTATAGTTACATTAAGGGGTGAAAAAATATGTATATGATCATAAAAGAAATTGTGGATGCAGCTAATAAAAGCCAAAAGCCAATTTATGAATTAGCAATCGAACAGGAAATCGAACAAACTAAAACGTCTTATGAAGAAGTTTGGAGTAAAATGGAAAGAAATTTAGCGACTATGGAAAATGCCATAAATAAAAGTATCGAGGGTGACGGGGTATTTTCTCCGACCGGTTTAACCGGAGGTGATGCTGTTAAAATTAAAAACTATCGAGAAAATAGGAAAACTCTTTCTGGAGATTTGATGGTGTTAGGGATTCAAAGTGCTATCGGTGTTAATGAAGTAAATGCTGCATTAGGGGCTATTTGTGCAACTCCAACAGCAGGTGCGAGTGGGACGATCCCGGGAGTCCTATTTAGTATTAAAGATACGTTGCAGTTAAGTCATGAAGATATGATCCATTTTCTATTCACTTCAGCGTTATTTGGAACGATAGTCGCAAATAACGCTTGTATTTCAGGAGCGTACGGAGGATGTCAAGCTGAAGTAGGCAGTGCCTCAGCAATGGCGGCTGCAGCAGCGGTAGAAGCTGCCGGAGGAACGCCACAGCAATCTTCTGAAGCTTTCTCAACCGCATTACAAAATTTACTCGGTTTAGTTTGTGATCCGGTCGCTGGTTTGGTAGAAATTCCTTGTGTAAAGAGAAACGCCATTGGAACGGCAAATGCTCTAGCAGCCGCGGACATCGCATTAGCCGGCGTAAACAATATCATCAATGCTGACGAAGTTATTGAAGCGATGTATAGAGTTGGAAGACAGATGCCTCGCGAATTAAGAGAGACAGGTTTAGGCGGAATTGCGGCCACACCTACAGGGATTGCCATTAAAAATAAAATCTTTGGAGAGAAACAATCAAATCAATAAACAGTTATCGGAAATATTGTGAAATAGTTAACAATTCTATTCTCTGTTGTTCTCCTAAGGATGTCTGTATATTGAGAGACATTATCACTAAAATATACTACTATATAATTAAAATGTTTTGTAAACGCTAACAAACCCGTCGGGTTGATAACTAGCGAATTTTTCGATTTTGATCAACTTAGAAGAAGGGCAAACGATGAGGCGCACTTTGTAAGCAATTCATTTTTCAAGAATAGCCTATATTCCTAAGCCTTAAAAAGAGACGTAAGAATAGGATACAAGGGGGAATTATTATATGAATGGGAATACTGCAAAAAAAATAGAAGTTCAGGCTGAAAATACTGCAGTAAAAAATGAGAAATATCCAGATCCTAAAAAGTGGCATAAACAAGATACTACCTGGGCATTGAGCCTTTTTGGAACAGCGATTGGAGCAGGTGTACTCTTCTTACCTATTAATGCAGGTTCAGGTGGTTTATTATCATTACTGTTAATTACCATACTTGCATATCCTGTTATGTATTACTCACATAGGGCGCTTGCTAAAATGATATACGCTTCAAATTCTGCTGATGAGGGGATTACAGGTACAATAAGAGAGTATTTTGGAAATAAGGCAAGTATCATTTTTAACATAGTATATTTCGTCTCAATTTATACGATCGTGCTGATGTATTCGGTTGCACTTACAAATACTGCAAGTAGTTTTATTGTGCATCAATTGCACATGCAGGAGCCTCCAAGGGCCATTTTATCGCTTGTATTAGTACTCGGTCTTATCACTATACTAAATTTTGGTCAAGATATTACTGTAAAGATAATGAGCATGCTAGTATATCCTTTCATAGCTTCTCTACTTTTTATCGCAATATCTTTGATTCCACAGTGGAATACGTCAATGCTTAGTTTTTCAAGTGTTTCTACTGCTTCAACAGGAACAGGATATTTCGGAACGATATGGATGATACTACCCATCATAGTATTTTCGTTTAATCATTCTCCTATGATTTCGTCATTCGTTATGAAACAGAGAGCTACGTATGGAATAGAAGCTACTGATGCCAAGTGTTCTCAAATACAAAAAGTTTGTTATATCATGACATTCGCTGTTGTTATGTTCTTTGTTTGGAGCAGTACCTTGAGTTTGACTCCAAATGATCTTATGATGGCAAAAGAACAGAACTTGTCAATCCTATCCTATCTTGCTAATGAGCTTAATTCGCCTGTAATCACTATTGCAGCTCCTATCATTGCTTTTACGGCCATAACAAAGTCCTTCCTTGGCCATTATATAGGAGCATATGAGGTAATGCGTGACATGATTATCAAATCCGGTAAAACACGCGGGAAAGATATAGGAGAAAAAACAGTTAAGACAATGATCCTTACTTTTGTCGTATTAACATGCTGGTATGTTGCTTATGCAAATCCAAGTATTCTTGGACTGATTGATGCTCTTAGCGGTCCGTTAGTTGCTGCTATCTTATGTCTATTACCAATGTATGCGATCCATAAAGTACCAGTACTAGCTAAATACAAAGGGAAAGCGAGCAATGTATTTGTCATTATTATAGGTATCCTTACTGTCCTAGCAAGTATTAAGTCATTATTCTAATTCACTATTGTTGGTTCTCATGCAAAAATAGTGGGATATGAAAAAAGAAAGAAAGATTCCTAGCGGAATTGAATTTTATATTGTTAAACCAAAGAAATCATGGTTTTGGACAAACTTCTCACCTTGGAGAGTTTGTCCTTTTTTGATCATATGCATAACTTCTATTCCAGCAATCACTTTTTTAGCTGTTTGCAATGATTTTAACGAACTTCAGCCATTCATCTCCTTCCTCTAAGCGCAGCTGTACAGAGATAATAAAGTTGTTTAATTTACAATAAAGTCGTTTAAAACATAATAAAGTTGTTTAAAAAACGCCAGTCATGTTATTCAACAATCGGGCCATATTCTTGAAAAAAGTTATTCAATTAACGGGAGTTTAGTTTAACAAGGAGCTGCAATAGAACATGATAAAATAATCAAAAATGGAGTAACGAAAAAAATGTTAAACACCTCCTTATCTGCATACAAAAAGATAGAGGGCTACTAAAGGCTGAGAGGAGATGGATAGATGGTAAGTTACCACATTGCTACAATTGATAGCCTGCGTATTTTTTACCGGGAAGCAGGAAGCCGCAGAAATCCAGCGATTGTGCTGCTCCATGGTTTTCCGAGTTCTTCCCATATGTTCCGGAATCTAATTCCTCTTTTGTCTGACCAGTTTTATGTCATTGCACCTGATTATCCCGGCTTTGGAAACAGCAGCATGCCTGCTCCCGATGAATTTACATACACATTCCATAACATTTCTCTTGTTATGGAAAAGCTACTGGATCTGCTTGGAATCAGTCAGTCAGTCTTCTATGTTCAGGATTATGGGGGTCCAGTCGGCCTCCGCATTGCTGTTCGCCAGCCGTCAAGGGTGCTTGGATTTGTTATTCAAAATTCCGTTGCTCATGAAGAGGGGCTTGGCAAGCCGTTCGATCTATTTAAAGCTTTGTGGAAAGACAGAAACCCCAACACTGAAGCCGCATTAGGAGCCCTGCTCACCTTTGATTTCACAAAGAAGCAGTATCTTACCGGTGCTTGCTCCCCGAATCTGATCAGCCCGGACAGCTATTTGATGGATCAGCTCCTATTGGACCGCCTGGGAAATGCTCAAATTCAATTGGAACTTGCCTACGATTATCGAAAAAATGTAGAGCAATACCCCGTTTGGCAGCAGTATCTGCGCACGAAGCAGCCCCCAGCGATAGTTATCTGGGGGAAAAATGATTTTATTTTCACATTGAATGGCGCTGGTGCCTTTAGCAAGGAACTGTACAATATGGAAACCCATCTTCTTTGCGGCGGGCATTTCCTTCTCGAGGAGCAAGCTTGGCAGGTATCACAGCTAATTAAAAGCTTCTTTTATTCAAGGCTAATTGTTCAATAATTCATGTGTAAAAATTTTAATAATTTTCAATTCATCAACAAGGTTTTATACTCTAAGGACAAAAAAGATTGGCATTTTGTCAGCCTTTTTTCTTCCATCAATTCCTTTTTATTATTTGTCGATAATTAATAATGACCGTTCATAGTATTTTTTTCATTTATAAAAAAATAGTAGTGTAAACCAATGCCTTGGTTTACACTACTAATCTTAGTATGTTTTGGGTGTTGATTATGAGTATACCACTTCTATTCATCAGGTAGCATAGTAAAAAAATTATGACTTTACTTTTTAATCTAGGCCTAGTACTATTTTATTCTCCTACATACCAATAAACATATTTTTACTATTAGGACCCCAATTTTCTCCCATAAAACCTGACATTCCTTCTAAGTTAACGAAGCATGGAAGCACAGTATACATTACCCCCTGCATTGCATTAACTCTAAAAGTTATAACAAATCTCATTTTTGAATTATCAACGGGTGCTATCATTCCCATCTCTGGACGTATAGCGTTTTCTGCCGTAAGTGCCTCTTTCATTCCCACACTAGCAATACCAACGGGACCCATATTACTTCTAATCCAATAATTCGAGACATTTGTTGCAGATACCAAATCAGTTGGTTTATCATAAATCATTAAAATTTGATTAGAAGAAATTTGTCTAGCCTCAAGAAGTATCGGATGAGCGACCATTTGACGAGGGTAATAAGTTAACATTGTATTCCTCCATCGTTTTTTAAATAGATAAATTACCTAGATAGTATATATATGTAGATTTCTGATTCACGTTCATTATGGGGTAACGTCAGGATTGATGGCGATGGGGTGGGCCCCCAATAATCTTTTAAAGTCCATTTCAATTGAAATGGACTTTAGTATTCACGCATGTTTATTATATTGGGGTATTTTTGCAGACTAGTTGGTGGGACTGTAAAAACTAACGGCAAGGTAGTTGGCACTGTTGAAGATATTGAAAAAAAAAGCGAAAAACCTTGAGAAGACTGCAAAAACAACTAACCTCACAAAGTGTCCGACGGTTTTTGATGAGGTTACTAAGTAAGTTAAAGAACATAAACTCTTATGTTAATAAAATAAAATAAAATAAAACTTATTTTCTGACATTTCTATAACTAAAGCCATTTATAGAATGACGATATAACTGAATTGTGATTGATTTGGTTTATGAATTTGATTTATGGATTTGGTTTTTTATCCGAATTTTCTGATTCGATTGTTTCAACTTTATGAATATAGTAGGTGAAAAAGTTGTGTGATAGTATTTTAGATAGAAAAAAAGACAATTTTTAAAAAGGGTGTGAATTGAATGTATAAACAACTGTAAGTGGTAAAAATAAGGAGGTATTAAGCCGTAGTTATGTCGGGTAAAGATGTATCCTGTAGGATTTGAAAATCAAAGAATATTAAATAAATTAAGGGTTATGTCCTGTTGTTTATTGTTGGTGTAAATGAAAATATGATTAGAGATTTTCTAATTCCTCTTTGTCTATAAATAAAAGAGATTATTTTAGAGCAAGAAAAGAATTAAAAAATGAAGAGATAGATGCGTCTTTATTTGTCAGATTATTTTTAATATATGTAACCTTATAATTAGTTAGAATTTTAACGGTGTTAATTACAAGTGAAATAGTTAGAATGATTAATTAGGTTTAAAGAAGGGGTACCTTATACGCAAAAGCGTCTATATTAGTAACCTAAGGAGCTTGTTTTTATGAAAACTACTGACTCAAAAAGCCTATGGGGAAATACAATTTATTTACAAGTTTTCTCTGCCTATTCACTGCTTATGCTTGGTGTGTTTATTGATATGTTAGCCATTATGACTATTGTTGGGTTTGAATGGGAAGTAGACCCTACCATGATTGGATTGATCCCTGTTGCGTATGCACTTCCCGGGATTATCTTTGGTTCTTGGGCAGGTGTTATTGCAGATCGCTTTAGAAAAATTCCAATTATGATGTTTTGTAATCTTATGGTTGGTCTAATATCAATTGCTCTTTTATTTGTACAAAGTATCCATTGGCTCTTATTAGCATTAATGATTCGTTCTATTTTTATTGTTTTTTATTATCCTGCACAGCAAACACTAACAAGGCAGATTGTGTCCCCTGATTTGCTTACTAAAGCAGTAAGCATCAACGGTATAGTTGAGCAGGGAACCAAGATAGTAGGTCCACTTATAGGAGGAATGTTGCTGAGCTGGTTTCAGCCAGAGTTCTGTCTCATTATAAGAGCGATAAGTTGTTTACTAGCTACTTTGGTTCTGATACCCACAATGAAATTCAAAGAATCTCTGTCAAGGGAACTTGTTGAAAAGCAAAAGCAAAGCGCTTGGACCGCTTGGTTACAAGGGTGGGGTTATGTGTTATCTAATCGGATTATATTCTCAACTATGATTTTCGTTACAATAGCTATGGCAGTATTACAGTTAGTAGACTCACAGTTCCCTACTTTATTTAAGAGCTTGTTTCCACATGATAAAAGTAAAATGGGATATATCATTTCTATTATTGGTCTTGGGGGAATACTGGGTGCATTATTAACTCAGAAATTAAAACAATTTCAATATGGTTGGGTAGTATGTGGAGGTATGGTTTTAATGGGAATTGGTTTTGGAGGGATTGGTCTAATAACTCCCGGTACGGTCTTCATTTTAGCCTATCTGATTAGTTTTATCGCTGGTATTGGAAGTGGGCTGATGCTTGTATCTAATCAAATCATTTTACAAATAGAATCCGATCAAGATCAAGTAGGAAGAGTATTTGGTATACAAAGCAGTTTAACAAACGCAGTTCTAATTATTTCTCCTGCTATGAGTGGCCCATTAGTTCATTTGTTTGGAGTAACTCAGCTCTATGTTTATGGCGGGATTGGGCTTATTATCATTGGAGTAATTGGGGTTTCACTGCAGAAATATTTATGGGCTAAACATAAACACGAACCTATAAGAGTAAATAATTTTTGAAGGGAAGATTTTTATGACGAATGAGGAATGTTATCCATTAAGTCACCCGCAGAGAAGAATATGGTATACAGAAGTTATTCATTCTGATAAAGGGATATGTAATTTAAGGTTCTTGTTTAAACTTCATCGAAAAATGAATTATTCAAAATTAAACCGAGTTGTGAATCGTGTTATCAGTGAAAATGATGGTCTGTGCATCAGACTAAAAGAAAATGTGCATCAGGAACCTGAACAATATTTTGTTAAACATGAAGAACAAGAATTTGAGTTTTTCGATTTTAGTTCCGTGGAAGATTCAGATTTGCTTGAGAAATGGATCGAGCAGAAAACAAAAGAAACGTTTACATTATTTAATTCAGATTTATACTATTTTGCTTTAATAAAATTAAACGATAATGAATGTGCAGTCTTTGGGAATGTTCATCATATTATCATGGATGGATTATCAATCCAAATATTTACCAGTCAGATTGCAAAATATTATTATGAGATGTATAGCGAGACTGAGGAGGGTGTTCTTAGAAATTCATATGTTCAATTTCTGACTAATGAACAAACATACTTAAATAGTAGTCGCTTTCAAAAAGATCAAAAATTCTGGTTAGAGGAATTTAAAACACTTCCATCTGTGACGGGATTGAAATCCTATAATACGTACCAAGTTAGTACCAGAGCATCACGTGAGACGTTTATATTATCGGAGCATCTGAAGATAAAGATAGAAAAATTTTCTGAAGATTACAAATTTAGTTTATATACTCTTTTTGTCGCTGCATTTTCGTTGTCTATGTATCGGTGGACCTCATCGCTTGATATTGCATTAGGAATGGCTTATGGCAATCGTATGACTAAAATGGAACGGGAATTAATTGGAATGATGGTGAGTACGGTTCCCCTAAGAATGGATATCGATCCAGAAGAAGAAGTGCTTTCATTTATTGGTAGGGTGTCCAGAAAACAAAGTAAATCATTACGACATCAGAAATACCCATTTGATTTGTTATTAAAGCAGATTAATAAAGAGAATAACAGCAATGTTAGACTTTTCGGAACTACGATTGATTATAGAGATCGTGATGAAAGTGGTGACTCACTATGGATTCCAAACTGTGAAGAAGTACAAGATTTTGCAGTGCATATTGAGAATTTGATTGATATAGACTCTTTACATGTACATATTGATTATCGTGAAGAGTTATTTTCTAATGACGAGATAAAACGTTTTTTCAAAGTTATGTTAGCAATAATAGAAAATACTTTTGAAAATCCAAAGCAGAAGGTAGCTGAAATTGAAATCATTTCTGAAGAAGATAAAAGAAAAAGTTTAGTAGAGTTCAACAATCCTAAGCTTGATTTTCCACCTCAAGTAACTATTCATGAATTGTTCGAACAGCAAGCGATGATTTATCCAAATGCTATTGCAGTTACGTATGAAAAAGAGAGAGTTACCTATAGGGAGCTAAATGAACGTGCAAATCAGTTAGCTCATTATCTACAGAAAAAAGGAGTAGGACCTGATACTTTAGTTGGACTGTGCGTTGAGCGTTCTCTCGAAATGATTGTAAGTATTTTAGGGATTTTGAAGGCTGGTGGAGCTTATGTTCCACTTGATCCAACTTATCCAGAGCAGCGACTTCAATATATTTTAGAGGATGCTAGCATTCAGTTATTCGTAACGCAAGAAAGTTTAAAAGAATTGAAATGGTTGCCAGAAAATATTAAATCGATTTGCCTGAATCGTGATCGAGATGAGATTGGGCAAGAAAGTAAGGCTTTACCGGTTTCTGATGTAAGTTCCCAGCACCTAGCATACGTAATCTATACTTCGGGATCAACAGGGAATCCAAAGGGGGTTATGATAGAGCATCACAATGTCATTCGTTTATTGAAATCAACAGACTGTTGGTATCAGTTTAATGAAAAAGATACTTGGACGCTTTTTCATTCTTATGCATTTGATTTCTCAGTATGGGAAATTTGGGGAGCATTATTATATGGTGGGAAATTAGTTGTTGTTCCGTACTGGATTAGTCGATCGCCTAAGGATTTTTATCAATTATTGGTAGAGGAAGAAGTCACAGTTCTAAATCAGACGCCTTCCGCATTTCGACAATTAATACAGGTGTGTGAACAAGAAGATGAGAATAAAAAACTGCATCTACGTTATGTGATATTTGGTGGAGAAGCGTTAGACCCTACTAGCTTGTTACCGTGGTTTCAAAGGTATGGAGAAAAAGAACCACAGTTAATCAATATGTATGGAATTACAGAAACTACCGTTCACGTTACTTATTCTCCGATTACTCAAGATGAGGTCTGCCAATCTTCGCGAAGTAATATAGGAAAACGGATTCAAGATTTAGAAGTGTATGTGCTAGACGCCTGTCAACAGCCTGTACCTATTGGTGTAGATGGTGAGCTTTATATTGGTGGAGCAGGGCTTGCACGTGGGTATTTAAATAGACCTGAATTAACTGCAGAGCGCTTTATACCTCATCCATTTAGTAGTGATCCGAAAGCAAGATTATATCGGACAGGAGACTTAGCGAGGTACTTGCCGGATGGGGATCTGGATTATCGTGGAAGAATTGATCATCAGGTTAAAATTCGTGGTTTCCGAATTGAGATCGGGGAGATAGAGTCTACTTTACATGCACATGCATCTATAAAGGAGGCCGTTGTGATTGTTCGAGAAGATCAACCCGGCGATAAACGATTAGTAGCATATGTTGTAGGAGATGGAAATGTAGGTGCGTGGAGAGAGTATCTTAAAGCGAAACTACCGAGCTATATGGTCCCTTCGGGATTTGTAACGATGGAAGCCATTCCACTAACAGCTAACGGTAAAGTTGATCGTGAGGCCTTACCTATGCCGGAGGAAAAACAGATTAACAGTGAATGTGTTGCCCCTCGAAATAGTAACGAAAAGATACTGGCTATCATTTGGAAGCAAGTATTAGGTGTTAAAAAGGTGGGAATCTATGATAACTTCTTTGAAATTGGTGGCGACTCGATTCTCAGTATTCAAATCATATCTCAAGCAAGTCAAGTGGGATTAAAACTTACTCCAAAGCAAATGTTTGAATGTCCAACCATTTCCGAGTTGGCACAAGTGGCTATAGAAACTCAGGGAGTAGAAGCGGAGCAGGGAATTGTGACAGGAGATGTGCCTCTTACTCCAATTCAGTACTGGTTCTTCGAGCAAGAACATCCACGTTCGGAGCATTGGAATCAATCGATGCTTTTAAGAGTAAAAGAGAGATTGGACATGAAGTTACTAGAGAGATCTATATTAAACTTACTGAAACATCATGATGCTTTACGTTTCCGGTACGAACAGTTACCAAATGGAACGTGGAGGCAGAGAAATGAAGGGACTGATGAGCAGTCTGTACTTCGTGTGGTAAAAAGGAACAATGCTAATGAACAAGCGTGGAATAAAGTAATACAAGAAGAGATGAACATTACTCAAGCTAGTTTCAATTTAGTTACAGGTCCGTTAATGAGAGTAGTTTACTTCGAGGATACCTTGAATGGAAATGATCGATTATTCTGGGTGATTCATCATTTAGTAGTGGATGGAGTATCGTGGAGAATTCTATTGGAAGATTTACAGGCGGTATATAACCAGCTGAAACAAGGTCAAAGAGTTCGCTTACCTGCGAAAAGCACATCTTTTAAAGAGTGGTCGGAAAGACTGCAGACATACAGTGATTCTGGTATTTCAAAAGAAGTACAAGATTATTGGAATGAACGGGTAGAAAAAGAAACGATGAAGATTCCAATGGACTACCCAATACAAGAAACAACGGAAGAATCGGTTGATCAAGTGATGAGGACTTTAGGAGTAGAAGAAACCCATGCGTTGTTACAAGAAGTTCCAGTGACTCATAAGACAAGGATTAATGAGGTGCTATTGGCGGCATTAGGACAAGCTATCGTCGATTGTACAAATCAGCAAACGGTTTCTATTCATCTAGAAGGACACGGGAGAGAAGAGATGATTGAAGGTATTGATCTATCACGGACAGTGGGCTGGTTCACGAGTATTTATCCTGTTCATTTGAATTTTCAAGGAACCAAAACACCTATTGAAGGATTAAAGGCTATAAAAGATCAATTGCGTCAAATTCCGAATCGCGGAGTTGATTATGGTATTTTACGTTACTTGAAAAAAGAATTACTTCCGTTTTATCAGCAAAAGCCTTCAATAAGCTTTAACTATTTGGGCCAATTTGATCAAGTGTTTTCAAAGGAATCTTTGTTTATGCAAGAGACAGGGTTTACATTTTTAGATCATGCTCCAGATTCCAAGCCATCGCATCTAATTGATGTTATCGGTATGGTAAAAGATGAGAAGTTACATTTTGTTTGGATGTATAGTAGAGAACAGTTTTCTAGATTGAAAATTCAAGCGATAGCAGATGGTATGTTGAGGCATCTTCGTCAACTTATAAATAAACCAACAACAGAGTCTGCTTTTACAGTATCAGATTTTGCTGATGCGGAGGATCTTACGGAAGAAGGCTTGAGCAAAGTATTACTTAAATTAACAAAGAAGAGGGTGTAAAGATGGGAGACGTTATAGATATATATGGATTATCACCTTTGCAAAAGGGAATATTGTTTCATACTTTATACGATCAAGATGATGAACATTCTTTTTCCTACATTGTACAAGTAGGCTTCTTGCTCGGGGGACAATTGGATGTTGCTACTTTTGAAAAGGCTTGGGAATATGTTATTCATCGACATGAAGTTCTACGTTCAGTATTTGTGTGGGAGGAAGTAGAAAAACCTCTGCAAGCAGTTTACCAACGTCTTCCTTTTACTATTCATCATGAGGATTGGAGTGCCCATTCGCATGATGAGAGGGAGAAGAAATTACACCAGTTTTTGACTGCAGATCGTAGAAAAGGATTTTTATTGGATGAAGCACCGTTGATGAGAGTCACTGCGATTAAAGAAGCAGAAGAGGAAACGAGAATCATTTGGACACATCATCATATTTTGCTAGATGGGTGGAGTGTGTCATTGGTCTTTAGTGAAGTGATGGAAGTTTATCTCAAGATGATAAAGGGAGAATTGTTGAATCTTCCTAAATCTCTTCCTTATAAAAAATATATCCAGTGGATAAATAAACAAGATCAAAGTCAAGCAGAGGAATTTTGGACAGAAGAATTAAAGGGGTTTTATGCACCTACGCCATTAGCGATGGAAAGAAAGGATCAAGAACAGGAGAAGGGCTATGGAGAGTGTGTTTATCAGGTATCTGAGGAACTCACTGAGAATTTACAAGAGTGGGTACGAAATAGTCGATTAACATTGAATACGTTAGTACAAGGCGCATGGGCCTATTTGATGAGTAGGTATAGCGGTGAAAGTGACATCGTATTTGGCGTAACTAGCTCTGGACGTCCAACTGATTTGATAGGAGCAGAGAATATGGTAGGTCTATTTATTAACACATTACCTACTAGAATTCGATTAACGGATGATACATCAGTAGTAGATTGGCTTCGTAAAATACAGATGAAAGAAATGGAACGAAGACAATATGAGTATAATTCGTTGGTTGATATTCAAGGGTGGAGTGAGGTTCCGCGGAATAGCTCCTTATTTCATACCTTGTATGTGTTTGAAAATTATCCAATTCAAGGTGAGAGAAATGATGATTTAAGATTACTAGATGTTAAAAGCGCGGAACAAACAAATTATCCTTTAACACTCATTGTAATGCCCGGTAAGAAAATTACTTTAAAGTTGATGTATGATCGAAGCTATTTTAATGAAGAAACAATAAATCGGATTCAGGGTCACTTATTGCAAATATTAATTCAGATGACGAAGAGCCTAGATTCAAAACTCTTTGAAATTACTCATTTAACAATGGAAGAGCAGACACAGTTACTAGAGGAATGGAATAATACTCAAGTAAAATATTCAGCTGAAGGCATGATTCATACGGTATTTGAGGAGCAAGTTAAAAAAACGCCAGAAGCAATCGCGGCTATTTACGAAAATGAACAAATTACCTATAAAGAGTTAGAGGAGCGTGCTAATCAGTTAGCTCATTATTTACAAAAGCGTGGTGTAGGTCCAGAGTCTCTAGTCGGAGTATATATGGAACGTTCATTACAAATGATGATAGCGTTATTAGGTATTCTAAAATCAGGAGGGGCGTATGTTCCACTTGATCCTACTTATCCAGAGAGTCGGCTTCGTTATATATTAGAGGATGCTGGAATCGAAGTACTAGTGACGGAAGAAAATTCGAAAAATTTATATATATCTGAAGATGTTGAAACGATTTGTATGAATAAAGATTATACTGCAATTGAAAAAGAAGAATCAACTCCATGTATAAGTGGTGTAACAGGAAGAAGTTTAGCGTATGTTATGTATACTTCAGGATCTACAGGGAATCCAAAGGGAGTGATGATTGAGCATCATTCAGTAATCAATTACCTAGAATGGATGCAACATAAATATCCACTTTCTGAAAAGGATGTGGTCTTGCAGAAAACCCCATTTTCATTTGATGTATCTGTTTGGGAGTTATTTTGGGGTATTCACGTTGGAGCAAGTGTATCTTTCCTGCCTCCAGGTGGAGAAAAAGATCCTTCCATTATAGCTGAAGTGATTGAAAAACATCAGGTTACCATTGTTCAATTTGTTCCTTCGATGTTATCTGTTTTCTTAGATCACTTCAATCATATTGAATTGAACATGAATTGTTCGTCCGTGCGTCATGTATTTTCTGGTGGGGAAGAACTAAGCTCAGGGTTGGTTAGACGATTTCAACAGCAATGGAATAATAGCGGACAAGTAAAATTAACCAACTTTTATGGGCCAACTGAAGCCACTATTTATGTAAATGCATTTGACTTGCAACCTAATCAAGAATTTGTTTCTATTGGGCAGCCGATACAGAACACGCAATTATATGTATTAGACCAAAATCAACGCTTGCAATCAATAGGGATAGAGGGTGAGTTATATATTGGTGGTGCCGGTTTAGCGCGTGGATACTTAAATCGTCCGAATCTCACTGCCGAAAAATTCGTTTCGTATCCATTTCGATTGGGAGAACGACTATATAGAACAGGAGATTCAGTAAGATATCTAACTGATGGAAAATTAGAATTTATAGGTAGAATGGACCATCAAGTAAAAATGCGTGGTTTTCGGATTGAACTAGGAGAAATTGAAGCGACTTTAGAAAAATGTTCGTTTATTAAAGAGGCTGTCGTATTAGTTAGAGAAGATCGTCCAGGCGATCAACGATTGGTTGCATATGTAATAAGCGATGGAAATATCCGAAAGTGGAGAGAGTATCTACAAAACCAATTGCCGAATCACATGATTCCAGTGCACCTTGTAGAGCTAGAACAGTTCCCGCTTACTCCGAATGGGAAAATCGACCGAAAGGCCTTGCCAGCACCTGATGAGCAACCTATAGGAGATTTAAATGTTCTACCTCGGACGCCATCGGAAGAGCTTATTGCCTCGGTTTGGAGTCAAGTGTTAGGAACAGAAAATATCGGTATTCAGGATTCCTTCTTTGAACGGGGTGGGCACTCACTACTCGCTACTCAAATCGTCTCTCGATTACAAGAATTGTTCCAGGTTAAAATCCCGCTACGTGAACTTTTCAAGCACGATACAGTGGAAGCATTAGCGAAACGAGTAGATCAGTTGCGCAAAGAAGATAAAAAACGAGAGGTTCCACCCCTTGTACCTATGACATGGGAAGAATCTATTCCACTTTCCTATGCACAGAAACGCCTATGGTTTATTGATCAATTAATGCCAAATAGTGCGATGTACAATATTCATGCAGCGTGTCGCTTAACAGGTAAATGGTCAATTGAAGCATTTGAGGCCGGATGGAATCAGTTGTTGGAGCGTCATGAATCATTACGGACGATAATTCTAGAACAAGAGGGTGAACCTTTTCAACAGGTTCAATCTCATGTATTCAGACATATCCCTCAAACGGATCTAATAGATCTCTCTTTGGAAGATAGGGAAAGAGAAATGAAACGGCTCATTCAAAACGAAGCGGAGGAACCATTTCATTTTGGACAAGGTCCTCTGATTCGAACAAGAATATTGAAAGTGGACAGGGAAGAATGGGTTCTCCTTTGTACGATGCATCATATTATTTCGGATGGGTGGTCAATGGGAATCTTACTTGAAGAATGGATGGCTTTTTATGAAGGAGCACTAAGCGGGAAACCGGCGGAACTGAAGGAGTTATCTGTCCAATATGCAGACTTTGTCATGTGGCAGAAGGAATGGCAAAAAGAAGTGAATTTGGATCAGCACCTTCAATATTGGAAGGAAGAATTGTCTGGGGAGTTACCGGTTTTACAATTACCGATGGATCGTCCTCGACCTGCGGTTCAAACCCACCGTGGTGCAAGTCAGTCCTTAATGGTGGCGAATTCCCTACAGGAAAAGCTCAAAGATTTAAGTCTGCAAGAAGGATGCACTTTATTTATGACCTTGATGGCAGCGTATCAAAGCTTCCTTTCTCGTTATACAGGACAAGACGACATCTTGGTTGGAAGCCCAATTGCAAATCGAAATGTTAAAGAGATTGAAGGATTAATAGGTTTCTTTGCAAATACGTTGGTTTATCGAGCTGATTTCAGTGAAGATCCGACGTTCCAAGAACTTTTGTCGCAGATACGAAAAAAAGCACTAAAAGCATACGAGTATCAGGACATTCCATTTGAGAAAGTGGTAGAATCCGTAAAACCGGAACGGAATACAAGTCATTCACCGATATTTCAAACCATGTTTACTTTACAGAATACGAAACAAGAGTTTCCTCAGCTATCTGAAAGACACATGGAACTCATGGAAAGTCATGCTTCTGTTGCGAAATTTGATTTGAGTTTATTTGCTTCTGAGACGAAAGAAGGATTATCGCTAACCTTTGAATATAATACTGATTTGTTTAATGATACAACCATTGAACGTATGGCAAGTCATTTTGAACATTGGTTATATCAAATTGTATCTCATCCAAAAGATTTATTATCGGAAATGAATATGTTATCGAAAGTAGAATATAAGCAACTACTAGAGGAATGGAATGAAACAGGTGTTGTAGATATACAAGAAAGCACGATTCATACATTGTTTGAAGAACAAGTGGAAAAAACACCAGAAGCAATTGCAGTAGTATGCGAAGATGAAGAACTAACATATCGAGAGTTGGACGAACGCTCGAATCAGCTGGCACATTATTTACAGAAAAATGGTGTAGGATGCGAATCATTGGTTGGGATTTGCGTTACACGTTCATCCGAGATGATTGTCGGCCTCTTAGGAATCATGAAGGCGGGAGGAGCATATGTCCCAATTGATCCAGCGTATCCGGAAAGTCGACTGCAATATATTTTAGAGGATGCTCATATAAAGGTACTGGTGACACAGGAAAAGTTACAGCAAAAAATGGTTTTACCTAAATCTGTTGACGTAATTTGTATTGATCGTGATCGAGCAGAAATAGAACAAGAAGTAACTACGGTGTGTACGAGTGGAGTGACGAGCAATAACTTAGCCTATATCATCTATACTTCAGGTTCCACTGGAAATCCAAAGGGAGTAATGATTGAGCACAGGAATACAGTAACAATGATTCATTGGGCGCATCACACATATTCCCGAAAGGATTTAGCAGCAGTGTTGGCTTCAACTTCGCTATCCTTTGATTTATCCGTTTTTGAAGTGTTTGTTCCCTTGACGATGGGTGGTAAGGTGATTGTCGCTGAAAATGCTCTACATCTAGACAAGTTGTCTACCAAGGGTGTGACTTTGGTCAATACTGTGCCATCGGCAGCGAAGGAACTGGTTCGAGCAAATACAATCCCTTCTTCAGTAAAGGTGATGAATTTGGCTGGAGAACCATTGTCACATGCACTTGTTCAAGATTTATACGAGAGAAGTACGATTGAAAAGGTGTACAACCTATACGGACCGTCCGAAGATACTACGTATTCCACATATATGGAATTAGAAAAGGGTGTCATGCATAGGGTACCACCAATTGGTAAACCGGTCTTCAATACAGAAGTATATGTACTGAGTGCTGAACAAAAAATGGTTCCAATTGGTGTAGTTGGTGAGCTTTACATTGGTGGATCAGGATTAGCACGTGGATACTTAAACCGCCCTGACTTAACGCAAAATCGTTTTATACCGCATCCGTTTAAAGAAGGAGAGCGAGTATACCGGACTGGAGATCTAGTAAGGTATCTGCCGGATGGAAATTTGGAGTATCTTGGCCGAATCGATCATCAGGTAAAAATTCGTGGGTTCCGGATTGAACTAGGAGAAATTGAAGCGACATTACAAAAGCATACATTAGTTAACGAAGTTATTGTGATGGTACGGGAAGATTATCCTGGTGATCCACGTTTGATTGCCTATGTTGTGGGAGGTGGAGATGCTCATAAGTGGCGTGATTATCTCAAGGCCCAGCTACCAAATTACATGATTCCAGCCTATTTTGTCGGATTGAATGCATTTCCACTCACTCCAAATGGAAAAATTGATAGGAAGGCTTTACCAGCACCAGAGAGACAGGAGATAGCGAGTGGTTATATTGCTCCTCGTACGCCTACGGAAAAAACAATCGTTTCGATATGGCATGTAGTTTTAGGTATGGAAAATATCGGAATTCAGGATTCGTTTTTTGAAATAGGTGGCCATTCATTACTTGCTACGCAAGCTGTTTCCAATCTTAAAGAGGCTTTTGGAATCGAGATACCATTGCATGATTTATTTATGTTTCATACGGTGCAGCAATTGGCAGAACAGATTGATCAATTGCTCTATAAAAAAAATCAAGAAATGCAGAATGATAGTAAGGAGAATGTAAGTCTTCAAGACTATATTCAAAAAGAAGCAGAAGTGAGTAATGATGAAGAATTACTTGAACTGCTTAAGCAATTAGAAGAGCTATCAGAGGAAGAAGCACAAGGGATATTCGAGAGTAATTTGATTGAGAAAGGGGTAAAAAAATGAGAAGTGATTTACTTGCAAAGCTGAGTTCACTTTCTCCTGAGAAGAGAGCATGGCTTCAGAAGCAAATGCAAAAAAAGGAGAATAAAGAAGCACTCCCGTTGTCTTATGCACAACAACGTTTGTGGTTTATGGACAGATTTAACCCAAATAGTTCTTTATATAATATTCCAACTGTATGGCATCTAAAAGGAAATTGGATACCTGAAGCATTAGAAAAGGGATTCAATCGACTCATTGAACGTCATGAATCATTACGAACTGTTTTTAAAGAAGTAGGAGAACAACCTGTACAACAAATTATCGAATTCCTTCCTAGAGCATTACCTGTAAGAGATTACTCTCAACTTCCTCTAGAAGTAAAAGAAAAAGAGGTCGATAGTTTAATTGCGAGAGAAGCGCAAGAACCATTTGATTTAATGAATGGTCCTTTAATTCGTAATCAGCTTGTTCAATTAGAAAAGGATGAATGGTTATTACTGTGTACGATGCATCATATTATTTCTGATGCTTGGTCCATCGGTATATTCATGAATGAATTACTTGCTTTCTATGAAGAAGAAACGGGCGGAAATCCTGCTAAATTAAGTTCATTATCCATACAATATGCAGACTTTGCGAAGTGGCAAAAGGAGTGGTTGCAAGGTGATGTGCTAAATCGTCAACTTACGTATTGGCAGGAAGAATTGTCTGGGGAGCTTCCTATATTACAACTGCCAGTGGACCGACCTCGACCGGTTACGCAGACTTACGCTGGGGATACGCATCACGTGATTTTTCCTTATAAATTACTCAGTCAATTGAAGGATATAAGTCGACAAGAAGGATCTACCTTATTTATGACTTTAATGGCTGCATACCAGAGCTTTCTTGCTCGCTATACGAGGCAAAAAGATATTCTCGTCGGAAGTCCGATTGCAAATCGGAATCATAAGGGAGTAGAAGGTTTAATCGGTTTCTTTGTTAATACGTTGGTTTACCGATCAGACTTGAGTGGCACCCCTACTTTTCGGGAGATTTTGAATCAAACAAAGAAAAAGGCGTTAAAAGCTTATGAATACCAAGATATACCGTTTGAAAAAGTGGTAGAAGCTGTGCAACCTGAACGAAGTATGAGTCATTCTCCCATCTTTCAGACCATGTTTACACTACAGAGTATAAAACAAGAACGACTAGATCTATCTGGTAGAAGTATTGAAATGGTAGAAAGTAATATGTCTATTGCAAAATTTGATTTGAGTTTAATTGCCTACGAAGTGGAAGAAGGTCTATTTGTCTCATTTGAATACAACACGGATTTATTTGATAGTAGTACCATTTCACGTATGGCAGGCCATTTTGAGAACTGGCTAAATGAAATCGCGTATCATCCAGATGAATCATATACAAAGCTGTCAATGTTATCGGACACTGAGCAGAAACAACTCCTAGAAGAATGGAATGATACGGACGTAGATTATGGTTATGATTGTATGATTCATAAGCTATTTGAGCAGCAAGTTGCACGTACACCTGATGCAGTGGCGGTAGTTTATGAAGGTGGAAAACTAACGTATCAAGAACTCAATGAAAAATCGAACCAATTGGCACATTATCTACAAAAACAAGGTATAGGACCTGAATCATTGGTCGGTATATGTGTTGAACGTTCTCCTGATATGATTATTGGTCTCTTTGGGATTTTGAAAGCAGGTGGGGCTTATGTCCCGCTGGACCCAAGTTATCCCGAAAACCGTCTGAGATACATTTTAGAGAATTCACAAATTCAAGTGCTGTTAACAAAAGAGGCACTACAGGAATGGTTACCTAAAGATATTGAAGCAATTTGTTTAGACCGGGATCAAGCAATGATTTCTAAAGAGAGTAATTTGGCTCCAGTGAGTGGAGTAACAGCAAATAACTTAGCGTATATCATATACACTTCGGGTTCGACGGGAAACCCGAAGGGAGTAATGATTGAACATCATTCGGTCATCAACCGCCTACAGTGGATGCAGAAAAAATATCCCTTATCTGAGGAGGATACAATCCTACAAAAGACACCGTTTTCGTTTGATGTTTCTGTCTGGGAATTATTTTGGTGGTCATTTGTAGGAGCACGAGTTTGTTTACTTCCACCCGGAGGTGAGAAAGATCCTGGGATGATTGAGGAGTATATCGAACGATATCGTGTGACCACTATGCACTTTGTTCCGTCGATGTTATCCACTTTCTTGGATTACATGGAACAATTTAACTCGAAATGGAATGTTTCATCTTTAAGTCAGGTTTTTACTAGTGGGGAAGCATTAAACACTGAACAGGCTCGCCGGTTTAAGGGGGTATTTTACGATGTTCAGCAAACAAAGTTAATTAACTTGTATGGCCCTACCGAAGCGACTGTGGATGTAACTTATTATGATTGTGATTTAGAAAAAGAACCAATGCTTATTCCAATTGGTCGTCCAATTGATAATACAGAGTTGTATGTGTTGGATCAACATCAACAGGTGGTACCGATTGGTGTGGCGGGGGAACTTTACCTTGGTGGAGTAGGCTTGGCACGTGGCTACTTCAATCGACCAGAGTTAACTACTGAACGTTTTATTCCGCATCCCTTTAAGGAAGGGGAACGATTATATCGAACGGGTGACCTAGTGAGATATATGAGTGATCGTAACTTGGAGTATATTGGAAGAATGGATAACCAAGTGAAAATCAGAGGATTCCGAATTGAACTGGGAGAGATTGAAGCATCTTTACATGATCACCCATCTGTAAAAGAGGCTATCGTGTTGGTGAAAGAAGATCATCCAGGAGATAAGCAGTTAGTAGCTTATGTAGTGGGTGAAGGGGATACTGGAGAGTGGCGTGAATATCTCAAGAAGCAACTGCCCCATTATATGGTTCCGGCATACTTTTTCCAAGTTGAAGCGATGCCACTCACTCCAAATGGTAAGGTTAATCGGAAAGCCTTACTGGAATTGGAAGCACAGTTCATAAGTGAGGATATTACTTCATCACGAACACCAGTAGAGGAGCTTATCGTTTCCGTATGGAGTCAAGTGTTAGGTATAAGAAATATTAGTGTTCAGGATTCTTTCTTTGAGATTGGTGGTCATTCGCTGCTAGCTACTCAAGTAGTTTCACGCTTACAAGAAATCTTTCAAATCGACTTACCGGTACGTGAACTATTTGAGTATGCAACGGTGGAGTCACTGGCAAAGCGATTAGCTCAGTTACGTAAAGGAGATAGAAAACGAGAGATTCCTCCACTAATGCCGATGGAACGAGGGGAAATTATTCCGCTCTCTTATGCCCAACAGCGCTTATGGTTTATCGATCAATTTACGCCTAATAGTGCACTTTATAATATGCCAATGGCATGCCGCCTTACAGGGAGTTGGCTACCTGATGCATTGGAAACGGGATGGAATCAGCTCATAGAGCGTCATGAATCTTTGCGGACGGTCTTTCATGAAGTGAACGGTCAACCCGTGCAGCAAATTAAACCGTATGCTTTTCAATCAATTCCGAAAATGGATTTAACTATGCTTTCTCCAGAAGACCGAGAAGAAGAAGTTAAACGTTTGATTCAACAAGAAACAGAAGTGCCATTTGATTTAGGCGAGGGCCCGCTAATCAGGACAAGTATTTTGCAAGTGGGAGAGGAAGAATGGATTCTCCTTTGTACTTTACATCATATCATTTCAGATGGATGGTCAATGGGAGTCCTACTTGAAGAGTGGATGGCATTCTATGAGAAAGTCACGGATGGAAAGGTAGCAGAACTTGAACCATTACCGGTTCAATATGCCGATTTTGCTCAGTGGCAAAAAGGATGGCTGAAGGAGGAAGTGCTTGATCAACAACTCCGATATTGGAGGGAAGAATTGTCTGGGGAGCTTCCTGTACTCCAACTTCCTATGGATCGCCCGCGTCCCGCAATACAAACTCATCATGGGTCGACATACACTCTGGTTCTGTCAAGTACGCTACATGACAAATTGAATGAATTTAGTCGTCAAGAAGGGGCTACACTCTTCATGACCCTGTTAGCTGCATATCAAAGTTTTCTATCACGTTATACGGGACAAGAAGATATTCTGGTTGGAAGTCCAATTGCTAATCGAAATTATAGAGAAATTGAAGGACTAATTGGTTTCTTCGTCAATACGCTGGTTTATCGGGCTAATCTGAGTGGTAGACCGACATTTAAGGATGTTCTGTCTCAGGTTCGTCAAAAGGCATTGAAGGCGTATGAATATCAAGATATTCCTTTTGAAAAAATTGTAGAAGTTGTACAACCAGAGCGGAGTACAAGTCATTCGCCAATCTTCCAGACTATGTTCATCTTGCAAAATATGAAACAAGAATTCCCGGTGTTATCTGATAGAAATATTGAAATGATAGAAAGCCATAATCCAATCGCAAAGTTTGATTTAAGTGTAATGGTGGCTGAGGCGGAAGAGGGCTTACTTTTTACTTTTGAATACAATAAGGATTTATTCGATGCTACAACTATTGAAAGGATGGCAGGGCACTTTGAGAAATGGCTACACGAAGTTTCCCATAATCCGCAAAATCCGTTGCATAGTCTGAGCATGTTATCTGAATCTGAACGTACTTTGTTATTAGAAACATGGAATGACACTGTAATGGAAATGTCTCCGCAGAGTCTTATTTGCGACAGATTTGAGGGACAAGTAGCAAGGAATCCTGAAGCGATTGCGGTGGTTGATCAAACAAAAGAGTGGACTTACGGTGAACTGGATGCACAAGCAAATCAATTGGCAAATGTTTTACAGCGAAAAGGAGTGGCTCCAGAATCAGTCGTGGGAGTTTATCTTCCGAGATCGGCTGAGCTCATGGCAAGTTTACTAGGCATATTAAAAGCTGGTGGAGCTTATGTCGTTTTAGATCCGTTGTATCCAAAATCAAGGTTAGAATACATGATTGAAGATGCAGGAATTCAAATTGTAGTGACGGCGGAAGTGCAAGAAGGCCTTTTCGAACAGGTTGAAATGGTGAAGTTAGAAGAATTAACAGTGGAAAGTGTAATCGCACCTACACGGCAGGTAAATCCAGAGAACTTAGCTTATATCGTCTATACCTCTGGTTCTACAGGAAAGCCAAAGGGTGTCATGGTTGAATATCGCTCATTAATGAATATGGTCTCTTGGCATCAAGAAGTTTATCGTATTACAGCAGAGGATCGTGCGACTCAGATTGCGGGGATTGCTTTTGATTCGGCTGTCCAGGAGATTTGGCCGTATCTAACTGCTGGTGCAGCACTCTACTTGTCAACAGAGGAATTGAGAATTAATCCAGAAGCACTACGAGACTGGCTCATTGATTCGCGAATTACAGCTAGTTTTGCACCTACACCTATTCTGGAAAGACTCTTGAAATTATCTTGGCCGGAGAAGAGTGATCTTCGTTTTATCATTACGGGCGGGGATCAATTAACACAGTATCCATCTAAACATATTCCTTTTGCGGTAATCAATCAGTATGGTCCATCGGAAAATACCGTTGTTACCACGGATTGCTATGTACCTGTAGGTGTGACAACAGGTACGCCATCGATTGGTCGACCGATTGCGAATACAGAAGTTTATGTGTTAGATTCTCATCTTCAGCTAGTACCGATTGGTGTGATTGGAGATCTCTATATTGGAGGAAAGAGTCTTGCTCGCGGATATGCTAATCGTCCGGATCTCACAAAGGAAAAATTTATTCCGCATCCTTTCAAGCCAGGAGAACGTCTCTATTACACTGGGGACAAAGCAAGTTATCTTTCTGATGGTACTCTCCAGTTCCATGGCCGTATAGATGACCAAGTGAAAATTCGTGGTTTCCGGATTGAATTGGGAGAAATAGAAGCAGTTTTGCAGGCACATTCTTCTGTGAAAGAAGCAGTTGTATTGGTACGAGAGGATAGTCAAGGCGACAAGAGATTAGTAGCTTATGTAGTTGGTGAAGGAAATGCCCATGAATGGCGAGAACATCTACAAATACATTTACCAAATTACATGGTTCCAACAAACTTTATTGAGATGGAGTTTTTACCACTTACACCGAATGGAAAACTTGATTTGAAGGCATTGCCTATACTTAGTGAACTATCTACTAAAAATACTGTATACTCACGAACTCCGCTGGAAGAACTTATCGCTTCAGTGTGGAGTCAAGTGCTAGGAATAGGAGACATTGGTGTTCAGGATTCTTTCTTTGGGCTTGGTGGTCATTCTCTGCTTGCTACACAAGTGGTATCACGCTTGCAAGAAGTTTTTCAAATCAAATTACCGGTACGTGAACTGTTCGAATATTCAACGGTTGAGGCATTGTCAAAGCGAATAGATCAGTTACGTAAGGGAAGCAAAGAACGAGAAGAAATTCCACCATTGATGCCGATGGAACGAGGAGATAATATTCCACTTTCTTATGCCCAACAGCGCTTATGGTTTATCGATCAATTTGCACCTAATAGTGCACTTTATAATATGCCAATGGTATGCCGTCTTACAGGAAATTGGTTACCTGAAGCATTGGAGTTGGGATGGAATCAGTTGATAGAGCGCCATGAATCTTTGCGGACGGTATTTCATGAAGTGAACGGTCATCCCGTGCAGCAGGTTCAACCGTATATTTTCCGTCCTCTCCCGCATATGGATTTAACTAAGCTTTCTTCAGAGGAGAGAGAAAGTAAGTTAAAGCAATGGATTCAAACTGAAGTCGAATTTCCATTTGACTTAGAGCAAGGGCCATTGTTCCATGGACAAATCGTGAAAATTTCAGAAGAAGAATGGGTACTTCTGTGTAATATGCATCATATTATCTCGGATGGATGGTCGATGGAGATCTTGCTCCAAGAATGGATGGCATTTTACGAGGAGGCGATTGGTGAAAAACCAGCAGAGCTTGCACCACTACCAGTTCAATATGCCGATTTTGCTCAATGGCAAAGGGAATGGTTGAAAGAGGAAGTACTAAATCAACAGCTGGCATATTGGAAGGAAGAATTGTCTGGTGATTTACCGGTCTTAATGTTGCCGATGGATCGTCCGCGTCCTCCGGTGCAAACCCACCAAGGATTAACTCATAATGTATTGTTGTCACGTTCATTATTGGATAAATTAAACGAATTTAGTCGTCAAGAAGGGGCCACGCTTTTCATGACCTTATTGGCATCGTATCAAAGTTTCCTTGCTCGTTATACAGGACAATCGGATATTATTGTTGGCAGCCCGATTGCAAATCGGAATTATCGAGAGATTGAAGGATTGATTGGTTTCTTTGTTAACACGTTGGTTTATCGAGCTGATTTAAGTAGCGCACCGGCATTTCAAGAGTTGTTGTCTCAAGTGCGGATAAAAGCATTGAAGGCATATGAGTACCAAGATGTCCCGTTTGAGAAAATTGTGGAGGTTATCCAACCTGAACGAAGTACAAGTCATTCTCCGATTTTCCAAACCATGTTTACTTTGCAAAATACGGGACAGGTGCTACCACAGCTACATGGACGAAGTATAGAGGTAATGGAAAGCCACGCTTCAATCGCCAAATTTGATTTAAGTTTAACTGCCGCAGAAGTGGAAGAGGGCTTATTGCTTACTTTTGTTTATAGGACTGATTTATTTGACAGTTTAACTATCGAATCCATAGCTGAAAATTTTGAAAATTGGTTGAATTTAATCGTGGAACATCCTGATAAATCATTAGCTAAGTTGCCGATACTGTCAGGATTACAGCAAAAACAGTTGGAAGAGTGGAATAATAATGCTGTAGCATATCCACAGGAATGTGCGATTCATCAGCTGTTTGAAGAGCAAGTAAATCGTACACCTGACGCGGTGGCAGTGGTAGATGAAAACCAGCAGTTAACGTATCGAGAGCTGAATGAGAAGGCAAACCAATTGGCCCATTATCTCCAGAAATGTGGGATTGGGACCGAGTCGCTGGTTGGTCTCTGCTTCCAGCGTTCAGTTGAGATGATTGTCGGTCTCATGGGGATCTTGAAAGCTGGGGCAGCCTATGTCCCGTTGGATCCATCGTATCCAGAAAGTCGCCTACGATATATTCTGGAGGACACAAAGATTCAAGTATTGGTCACGACCGAAGCATTAGAAGGTTGGATACCTGAAGAAATCAAAGCAGTTTGTTTGGATCGGGATAAAGCGATGATCTCGCGAGAAAGCACCCTTTCACCAATATGTGAAGTGACAAGGGAAAACTTGGCGTATGTAATCTATACTTCGGGATCAACAGGGAATCCGAAGGGAGTTATGGTAGAGCATCACAATGTGATTCGTTTATTTAAATCAACGGAATGTTGGTATCAGTTTGATGAAAAAGATACTTGGACGCTTTTCCATTCTTATGCGTTTGACTTCTCGGTATGGGAGATTTGGGGGGCATTACTCCATGGTGGAAGATTGATTGTTGTTCCTTACTGGATTAGTCGATCGCCCAAGGATTTCTATCAACTGTTAGTAAAGGAGAAGGTTACGGTTCTTAATCAGACACCATCCGCATTTCGACAATTGATACAAGTGTGTGAACAAGAAGATGAGAAGAAAGACTTGCATCTGCGCTATGTCATATTTGGTGGGGAAGCACTCGATCCTACCAGCTTGTTACCATGGTTTCAAAGGTATGGAGAACTGGACCCACAGTTAATTAATATGTATGGAATTACAGAAACTACCGTTCATGTTACGTATTATCCAATTACTCAAGATGATGTGCAGTATGCTTCAAGAAGTAATATCGGAAAACGGATTCCAGATTTAGAAGCGTATGTACTAGACGCTTGTCAACAACCTGTGCCTATTGGCGTAGCTGGCGAACTATATATTGGTGGAGCAGGACTCGCACGTGGGTATTTAAACAGACCCGAATTGACTGCAGAACGTTTCATTCCTCATCCATTCAGTAATGACCCAGGAGCGCGATTATATCGGACAGGAGACTTAGCGAGATACTTGCCGGATGGAAATCTGGATTATCTTGGGCGGATTGATCACCAGGTGAAAATCCGTGGTTTCCGAATTGAGCTCGGAGAAATTGAATCTGCTTTAAACGCACATGCATCCATAAAAGAGGCTGTTGTAATTGTTAGAGAAGATCAACCGGGTGATAAACGGTTGGTGGCATATGTCGTGGGTGATGGGAATGTAGGTGAGTGGAGAGATTATCTCAAGGCGGAACTACCAAGCCATATGGTTCCTTCAGGATTTGTGATGATGGAAGCCATTCCACTAACTGCTAACGGTAAAGTTGATCGTGAGGCCTTACCTGTACCAGAGGAGAGGAAAATCGAAAGTGAATGTGTTGCCCCGCGGAATGGTAACGAAGAAACACTGGCTACCATTTGGAAGCAAGTATTAGGGATTAATAAGGTAGGAAGAAATGATAACTTCTTTGAAATTGGTGGAGACTCGATTCTCAGCATTCAGATTGTCTCTCGTGCGAAACAAGCAGGTTTGCAATTGACACCAAAGCAAATGTTTGAACACCAAACGATTGCTGAGTTGGCGCAAGTAGTCAATGAAGAACGGGGTGTACAAGCAGAGCAGGGAGTTGTAACTGGAGAACTGATCCTTACACCAATTCAGCAATGGTTTTTTGCACAAGATCATCCAAACCCACATCATTGGAATCAATCCATGTTTTTTAGAACAAAAGAGCGACTGGATATAGTATTACTGGAGAAAGCTGTGCGTACCCTTCTAATCCATCATGATGCCTTGCGTTTAAGATATGAACGGTTACCGGATGGAGCTTGGAAACAGCGGAACGAAGGGATCGAAGAACAATCGACGCTGACCGTTATTTCATTAGAAGAAGTACCGCAAGCAGAATGGCATCAAGTGATTCAAACGGAGATTGACACTGCACAAGCAAGCTTACACTTACACGCAGGACCGCTAATGAGAATGGTGTATTTTGATGAAGGTGAGAAAAGAGCCGGCCGATTATTCTGGGTGATTCATCACTTAGCAGTGGATGGTGTTTCTTGGAGGATTTTACTGGAGGATCTGCAAACAGCGTATAATCAAGCGAACCAGGCTCAAATGATCAAACTACCTACAAAGAGTACATCCTTTAAAGCGTGGTCGGAGAAATTGTATCATTACGCTGAAGCTGGGATTGTACAAGAAGTGCGTGATTACTGGGAGCAGCA
Organism: Bacillus sp. H1a; assembly: GCF_000633475.1. NCBI lineage: Bacteria > Bacillati > Bacillota > Bacilli > Caryophanales > Bacillaceae > Bacillus > Bacillus sp. H1a. Next base: position 101,839 of record NZ_AYMH01000012.1, read on the forward strand.
ATCCGAACAAGAAGTGGCTATGCTACCAGTGGATATCACCCTCGAAGTTCCAGCAAACACAGGAACTGAGGAGATTACCGTGGTGCTGGAAGAGAAAGAGACCCGTGCGTTATTGCAAGAGATTTCAAGCACTCATCGTGTCCAAATCAATGAAGTACTATTGACAGCATTGGTACAGGCTACGGCAGCATGGACAGGTCAACCGACGCTGACCGTGGATTTGGAGGGGCATGGTCGGGAAGAGATTATCGAAGACGTTGACCTATCGAGAACCGTAGGGTGGTTTACAAGTATTTATCCTGTTCACTTAAATATTACCGGTGCCGACACGCCAATTGCAGCATTAAAAGCAGTTAAAGAACAAGTACGTAAAATTCCTAATAAGGGTGTTGACTATGGGATTTTGCGGTACCTGAACGCAACAATGTGTGAGCAATGGGGGTCTAAATATACACCGTCTATTAGTTTTAACTATCTTGGACAATTTGATCAAATGTTTTCTGACGATGCAATGCTTATTCCGGAGAACGGATTTAAGCGATTAGATCATGCTAACGGTTCCAAGCGATCGCATTTAATCGATGTAATTGGAATGGTAACGGATGGGAAACTTCAGTTCACTTGGGTATACAATGTAGGACAATTCGCGAAATCAACGATTCAAAGTATTGCAGAGAATATGCTCCATCAACTAAGTAAATTGATTCAATCTGCGGATGGAGAATCTGCACTGACCGTTTCAGATTTTGTGATGGCTAATCTTGACCAAGCCAGTTTGACAAAAGTATTATCCAAGATGAATCGTGGAAATAATTATCCGATTACCGATTTATATCCACTATCGCCTTTGCAAGAAGGTATGATTTTCCATACATTGCATGACCAAGGGGATGAACATGTAGCGCCGTATATAGTGCAATTAAGTTTCATGATTAGAGGAGAATTGGATATTGTAACTTTCGAACAGGCGTGGAAATCGGTAATTCAGCGGCATGAAATTTTTCGCTCAGCTTTCCTTTGGGATGAAGTTGAAGAGCCTTTACAAGTGGTGTATGAGAGTGTTCCATTTAAGGTGAATGTAGAAGATTGGCGTACGCTGACTGCTGAGGAAAAAGAGGAGAAAAGAAAAGCCTTTTTGACATTGGATCGAAAACAAGCTTTTCTTTTTGATGAAGCGCCATTGATGCGGGTGACTGTCATTCAAGAAGGTGAGGAAGAATATCGGATTGTTTGGACACATCACCATATTCTGTTGGATGGATGGAGCCTGCCACTCGTCTTTAACGAATTGCTTACAGTGTACCAAAAGAGAATGAATGGAGAAGCCGTGCATTTACCTAAGTCATCGTCATACAAGAAATATATTCAATGGCTAAGAGTGCAGAATCAGGAGCAGGCGGAGCAATTCTGGAGAGAGAAACTTAAAGGTTTTACAGCTCCAACCCTGCTGGGATTAGAAAGTAAAGAGCAAGAAAAAGGTTACACAGAGAAGGTAACTTATTTATCAGAAGAGCAAACCCAAGCGTTAGAAAACTGGGCGAAGCGCAATAGGCTCACTTTGAATACGGTAATTCAAGGTGCGTGGGCGTATCTCATGGGCCGGTATAGTGGAGAAGATGACATTGTCTATGGTGTAACTAGCTCAGGACGCCCTACGGAGATTATTGATGTTGAAAACATTGTAGGTCCTTTTATTACCACATCACCGACGCGAATTCAGTTGATAGATAATATAAAAATAATGGATTGGTTGCAGAAGATACAAGAGGAAGAGATAGAAAGAAGACAATATGAATATGCTTCTTTGACAGAGATTCAAGGATGGAGTGAAGTTCCTAGAGGAACCCCGCTGTTCCATAGCTTGTATGTGTTTGAAAACTACCCAGTGAAAGAGGAGTCCTCAGGAAATCTAGAAATTGGTGAGTTGGAAGGAGTAGAGCAAACTCATTATCCATTAGGATTGACAGTTGTCCCACAAAGTCACTTGTTGTTAAAGTTGAAGTATGATCGTAGCAAGTTTAATGACCTCACCATTGAACGAATGCTGGGTCATTTAAGCCAGGTGTTAAAGCAAATGATCGAGAACGTTGATCAAACTCTGTCGGAGCTGGTGTATGTTACGGAAATAGAACAGAAACAACTACTGGAAGAATGGAATGATAATGCAGCAGCGTATCCACGTGAGAGTGTGATCCACAAACTGTTTGAAGATCAAGTGGATCGTACACCTGATGCGGTGGCAGTGGTGGATGAAAATCAGCAGTTGACGTATCGAGAGCTGAATGAGAAAGCAAACCAATTGGCCCATTATCTTCAGAAATGTGGGATTGGGACGGAGTCATTGGTCGGGCTTTGTTTCCAACGTTCAGTTGAGATGATTGTCGGTCTCATGGGAATCTTGAAAGCTGGATCGGCCTATGTTCCGTTGGATCCATCGTATCCAGAAAGTCACCTACGATATATTCTGGAGGACACAGGAATTCAAATATTGGTTACGAACGAAGTATCACAAGGTTGGGTACCTGAAGAAGTTGAAACAGTTTGTTTGGACCGGGATCAAGCAATGATTTCGCAAGAAAATATCTTTTCACCAATATGTAAAGTGACAGGAGAAAACTTGGCGTATGTTATCTACACTTCAGGTTCGACCGGGAATCCAAAAGGGGTTTTGGTGCAGCATCATTCGGTATTAAATCTATCCTATGGTTTACAGAAAGAGGTTTTTTTACATCGGACACCTGTTAACATGCGTGTTGGTCTGAATGCCTCAATCGCCTTTGATTCATCCGTTAAACAATTACAAATGCTTTTGTATGGTTCTAGTTTGTATATTATTTCAAACGAAGTTCGCAGTGATCCTAAACAGTTTGTATCTTATATTCGCGAGAATAAGTTGGAAATGTTCGATATAACACCTTCACTACTCCAATTACTCATAGATGAGGGGTTGTTAGAAACAAACAATAGTGTTCATGTTCCAAGCAAGGTACTGGTCGGTGGAGAAGCGATTATGCCATCACTGTGGGAACAACTAGTAGAGGATGACCATATCCATTTTTATAATGTATATGGTCCTACAGAATGTACGGTTGATGCGACATGCTATTGTATTAAAAAAGATAGTAAGAGAGTAACCATTGGGCGTCCGTTGCCAAACGTTCAAGCCTATGTATTGGATGAGAATTTGTTACCTGTTCCAGTTGGTGTAACGGGTGAACTTTATATCGGTGGAGCAGGCCTAGCGAGAGGATACTTGAATCGTCCAGAGTTAACGTCAGAACGTTTTATTACTCATCCATTTAATGAAGGGGAACGGTTATACCGGACGGGAGATCTAGTCCGCTATTTAGCTGATGGCCATTTGGATTATCTGGGAAGAATCGATAATCAAGTGAAAATTCGAGGATTCCGGATTGAGCTTGGAGAGATTGAAGCGAATTTAGAAAGTCATCCATCGGTGAAAGAGGCGGTAGTCTTGATAAGAGAGGACCAACCAGGAGAGCAGAGATTGGTTGCCTATGTGGTGGGTGAAGGAAGTATGCATGAATGGCGTGAGCATCTCAAGAGACAAGTACCGAATTATATGGTTCCTGCACACTTTATTGAGGTAGATGCGATTCCGCTTACAACAAATGGGAAGGTTGATCGAAAGGTACTGAACAGCTTAACAATTCAAAGAGAAAGTACCTTTTCTACACCAATCATCCCACGGGATGAAATCGAGTATCAGTTGATTACGATTTGGCAGGATTTGCTACAGTTAGAAGATGTCCATGTAAACGATGATTTCTTCAATATAGGGGGTCACTCTCTCCTTGTAATCAAATTGATTTCAAAGGTCAGAGAGAAATTTGGAAAAGAGATTAAGGTGTCCGCACTGATTAAGAACCCGACAGTGGAAGGGATCGCTTGTCTCATCCGTGAGAATCATAGTATGGAAGAATCGTTATCGGTTCTGGTTCCATTACAAGAATCGGAGAAAAGACCTTTCTTCTGTGTTCATCCTTTTATGGGTAATGTACTCTGTTACATTCAGCTAGCAAGGTTACTCAAGGATCACTGCTCATTTTATGGTCTACAGAATCCTCTCGTAGAGAAAGAAGGAATGAAAGGGTTGACTTTATCGGAAGTAGTTCAACTCTACATCGAGGAAATGAAGCGCGCTCAGCCAGAGGGGCCGTATCGTCTGGGAGGATGGTCTCTGGGCGGTGCCATCGCCTATGAAATCGCAACTATGCTGCGGAACCAGGGAGAAGAAGTTGAGATGTTGGTACTAATGGATACCAAGGTGCCTTCAGAACGGGATTACAAGACAGAGGATGAAATGCTATCTTATATATTGGAGCATTTCATTCATATAGAGCTAGTGGAGCAGGAAAAAGAGCTTGTTCATCAACAGGACATGCTTGTTGAGCAATTAATTGTGGAAGGAGTGCTCCCGCCTGATGCAAATCTTACGAATTTGAAGCAAATTATCAATGCTCACAGGAAGTGTCTGAATTTAATGGCAGAGCATGATTTAATACCATATTTTGGGGAAGTCATTTACTTTAGTGCTGAGGAAGGTAAAGAATTGTTTACGGACTGGAAGGCTTTATTAAAAGGAAGAGTGAATATGTATTCGGTCCCTGGATCACACGAAGAAATAGTAGCTTCCCCCGCAGTTGAAAAAATGGCTAAGTATCTACTAAATGAATTAGAAGGAATAAAAGAGAAATCTCTTTCGTTAACGGAAAAATAGAGAGCACAAAAGATGCAACTCTATGAACGAAAATTGTGATTATTAAAGTTGTTATTTGTGAGTAGTAGTGTAAATGAAAAGAGCTACCCAATAATTGCACATCAAGTGTAGGAAATTATGAATATATCGAGAGCATTATTTTTTTAGGGGTTAATGCAAAAATTGCTTGATAGAGAAATAGAAACCTGTATGAGTTGTTCATAGCATGATGTAAATGATCTGAAGCTTTTGTACCAGAAGCGAATACTTTAATGATATTCCTGAGGAAAGGTGTATATTTTCATTGATATGTAAATATGCACCTTTTCTATTGTATATGCACTTGAATAAAGGCAAGATATAAAATGAATTTGAGTTTCTATAATGTATACATAGGAAGCCACCCTTTTAAAAAGGAAGTGATTTATCATACAAATTCAAGCTGTGAAAATACCAAAGAATATTGAATATCATTTGTTAAAGCAACTTAGTAACTTGATTTCAAATGAGAAGAGAGAACGAATGAAGCGTTTATTAAATTCATGCGATATTAATAGGACACTGATAGGAGATTTACTAATCCGATCTCTAATCTGCCAAAAGTATAAAATTAATAATGAAGAAATTAGATTTATATATAATGAGTATGGAAAACCTTTTGTTGAAAATTTTTCTGACTTTCATTTTAATGTGTCACATTCGGGAGAATGGGTGGTTTGTGCTACTGCTAATTTTAATGTGGGTATTGATATAGAAAAAGTTTCAGAAATAGAGGCTCTTAAATTAGCAAATGAATTTTTTTCAGAGGAAGAATTTTATGATATATATAATATGAATTCTGATGAACAAATTAATTATTTTTATGATTTATGGACATTAAAAGAAAGTTATATAAAAACGATTGGAAAAGGGCTTTATATCCCGTTAAATTCATTCGCTATAAAAAAAGAGTCACGAACTTTAATTTCATATAAGAATATACCTCAAAACTTTTACTTTAGACAATATAACATTGAGCCAAATTATAAGATATCTGCTTGTGCAACAAGGGATGAATTTCCGCAGGAGATAATAATTAAAGACATTTATACAATTTGCCAAAATATAAACAAATTTTAAAGTAAGGAGAAAATCAATGCAGAAGACTAAACTTTTTTGCTTTCCACATGCTGGGGGATCTGCGTTTAGTTACGCAAAATGGAAAAATTACTTTAATCCATATATTGAAGTAGTCCCAATAGAGTTAGCTGGTAGAGGATATAGAATTGAAGAAAGCTTGTACCAAAGTATGGAAGAGGCCGTAAATGATGTCTACACTAGTATAGTTAAGCAGATAGATCATTCACCCTATATTCTATACGGGCATAGCATGGGAAGTTTGATCGCCTATGAAGTAGCCAGAAAAATACAGGATTCTAAAAACGTATTGCCTGAATTTCTTGTTTTGTCCGGTAGAAATCATCCAGATAGTAAAATAAAAAACATCCGACATAATCTTTCTAATGAACAATTTAAAAGAGAAGTTATTGCGATGGGAGGTACACCATCTGGGGTACTTCAATCAGAAGAATTAATGGAGATTTTTCTTCCTATTCTAAGAGCAGATTTTAAAATTGTCGAGACATATATTCATGACAATAATATACAAGCATGTGATATTGATTTTCTTATATTTAATGGGGAAAATGATGAATTTACTACATTTGATCAAGTAATAAAATGGGAGCAATACACAAGTAAAATGTGTACTTTTCATTCTTTTGAAGGTAATCATTTCTTTCTAAATGAAAATATTGAAGAAATAGCAAAGAGTATTATAAGAAAGTTAGATTCTAAAAGATTTTCAACTAGTTTTTAGAGGTTTTCTAAGTATACTCATGGCTGAGAAACAAAAATATTAAAGATGAAAAATACAGGCTCTGTTTAAACATCATTGAATAGAGGTATAGAAGCCTCAACGAAATGTTCAAAGGTGGGTAATGATGGAATTCTAAGCAATATATATAAATTAATTTTAATTTAGGTAAGCTTTATTTGTAGGTGAAGTTTTCTTTTTTTATTTTATTTCTTAGTTGATAGAGAGTATTGTTTCGAGAAGAGAGAAAGAACGGAGCGTCAATTTTCCGTCTAGCTCTATAACATTCTGGGAGGATGTTACGTTGATAATTGATTTAATTGTCGCCAATTTAGTAATACCTGGCTTGTGGTCTTATCCCTGTCAAGTAGACAGTATGAAAAAGACTAAGCAGCCATCGAGATTCGATATTCTATCGGAGCTCGATGGTTGAGTCGTTTTTGGAACCGTTTATAGTTATAAAAGTAAATATATTCTTCAATTGCTTGTATTAAATCTTCTTCTGTTTTAAAATGATTCAAATACAACATCTCCGATTTAAAATGGGAGAAAAATGACTCGATACAGGCATTATCATGGCAGTTTCCTTTGCGAGAGTGGCTGCCAATGATACCTAAACCTAAAAGTCGTTTGTTGTAGGCGTGAGATGTGTACTGGAATCCCTGATCTGAATGGAGAATGGTTCCACGCACATCTCTTTTTTGTGCCAACATTTCTATTGTATCTAATACAAGTTCATTATCATTGCGCTTGGATATTTTCCAAGAAACAACTTCGTTATTATAAATATCTTGTACAACAGAAAGATATCGAAATCCCCCTTGGAATCGTAGGTAAGTAATATCTGTAACAAGTGCTTCATTTTGTTGGCGCCCTTTGAATTCAAGGTTTAAAACATTCGGAAAAATATTGGAATAGTTCCCTTTAAAGAAGCGACGCTTCTTTCGAATAATAGACTGAATGTTGAGCTCGCTCATTAAACGATATACCTTTTTGTGATTTAGAAAATATCCCTCTTCTTGTAAAGCGATTTTCATACGTGGATAACCATATTCCTTGTGCTTTACATGAATAGATTGTATTACTTTTTTTAATTGTTTCTCAGATTCTAGTCGCATGTTTTTCATACTTTTTGTATGAATCCACTTATAGTAACTTGAACGATGTACACCAGCAAATTTCGTAAGCCATATAACTGGATATTTTCCCTTTAATAATTCAATGATATGATATCGCACTGTATATTTTAGTACGCCCCCATTTACAGATTTGGATACTGCTTTTTTAAATATTCAACCTGTGCCTTATAGTAGTCACGTTCCTCTTCAATAGTCTTAAAATGAACACGTTTCCCTTTTAGAGGATTTGATATACCTTTCATTCCACCATTTTTTCCACGAGTATCTGTAACTTCACCAAATTCTTTATATTTTTTCACCCAATTTTTAAGTTGTGTAGAGCTTCTAATCTGATATTTTTCCTTTATCATATTGTAACTTCCTTCTCCGTTTAAATAACTTTGAACAGCTGATAACTTTAATTCTTCTGAATATGTATTAAATGTTGAACCTTTTTTAGTCATAAAAAATCCCCTCCAAGTAATAGTGTAACATCCATGTATGTACATGGTCTTTTACACTGTCTACCTAAAGGGGATAATATCAATTGTCAGTCCTTTTTGTATGTTAAATAAGTAATAGCTGAGGATGTAATGAGAAGAAAAAGAACTCTATAGGGTTCTTTTTCAAGGCATATTAACTGTAAGGAGAATCATGAAATACTACTTCAAATCTTTATTAGGGAAAGATTTTGAAAAAGCTTAACATACATCTATTTTCACATAAATGTAATATATAGTAAATTGATAATATTTATACTTACTATTACTAATATTCAATTAAGATAGTTAACACTGTTCGTATAGTGTTAATGAACGTTTAGTGCAGTATACATTTAGAAATTTAATATTAGATTTCATTTGTTAAAAAAGCTTATAGATAAATCATTTCAAATTCTAACCACATTTAAACGATTTTAATTGAAATTGGGTGTAAATCAAAATACTATAAAAAAGACACTACAAGAGTGTCTTTTTTTGGAAAATACTCTATAATTAACTTTGGGGAAGGTAATGTTAGAGTATTCGTTTAGCATTATCTTTATATTTGATAAACCATGAAATTGAGAGATTTTGTGGTTTATTTTTTTGAGCAATAGATATACAGTATTGGCAATGCGCTATTGATCATTATAAGCATTTGAAGAGGTAGGATTAAAAGTCTAACATCGAATAACGGTTCCGGAATATAGCGTTACGAAATGATCTCCCATATCCCAAACGGTACTTGCCTGTATATAGCCCTTAAAGCCTTCTGAAGAATAATAAATTTCTTTTGGTATACTTTCTTTAGATTGGAAATGTGCTTTAGAGTACTTTACATAATGGTTTTTAATAATTTTTGATTCAGGAACAATAGTGTTTTTTCGTTCCAGTGATTGTGTAACACTAGAATATGGTACAAATTTGACAGTGTCTTGGTAATTACGATCTAAGGTGTCAGCTTGTACACTGCGTGACGAAACAAAGATGCTTAGACTACTTCCCGCAATTAATGTTGCAAATACTAACTTTGAGAATTTTGTTAATCTACTCATTTTATAATCTCCTTTTCATTATTTTGTAAGGTATCCCCTTACACCTCACAGTCTATATCCACTACATAAGGGTGTACATACAAATTGATAGACAAAATTCTACAAAATACCTCATGTTTTTGGGTTTGTGTATAATAATCCAATGTTTAATAATATATCAGAAGTAAAAAGATAGGTCTTATATAAAAGAAAATGAATAATTTATGCAGAGCTTGTATATAAAATTATTGTTTAAATATTCTAAAATTAGTTGATAAAGATATTGGAATTGTTTTAGAAAACAAATGATTTCATAGGTGAAATTTGGGGAAAATATTCTCTTTTTGAGTTTAAATATAAGGGCATTCACATTCGTGGATTCAAAATGTAAAATAACTAAAGAATTAAGTACAAGCACACATTTTAAATAAAAAAAGTGAGAAAAATGATAAACATTCTTCTCACTTTCATCAATTAGGGTGGCATATACATAAATATGCGTTTAAGAGGATTTTTGGATGAAAAATCCACATGCATAGTATAACAAAATATTTAAGGCTCTTCGCATGTAATATTGCATATGAAGAGTTGGTAGATATAATAGTTAGCCTATTTCTATTATTTAACGGATTTTCCGAAAGAATTTTCCTTCTTTAAGCAAGTGCAGGGCGATAGGTGGGAGATGAATTTTGGTTTAGCGTAACCAAAAAGAACAGTTCATATTTTGGTATTTAAAAACCCTCCATTTGGAGGGCTTTTAAATATACCTACATTAAATTTGTTGTGGTGAACCACCATAATCGCCAACACTATATGAAGGAGCAGGATAATGTCCATGAGTAGCAAACTGATCTGTTTTAGAAAACTGAGAAATTCCCACCGTTAACGCCCCAATGAAAGCAAAGCCAGATAATAATAAGCTAATTTTTTTCATTATTTTAACACTCCTTTTTCGATTGATTTTCGTCTTGCTTGATAACAAATATGGAAATAGTCACTTACCTTTTTGTGGTTCTCTAATTGTCTACATTTTGTAGCAAATAATTCAGCGTATTCGACAACATATTCCCATAACTCTTCTTTCTCAAAGTATAAGATTCCTTCTTGAATGATTGTTTCTAATTCTTCCAATGGAATATTTTCGTTTAATCTTTTTAAAATAAGGAAGTGATGTATATATTCTTCGTTATGAATTCCTCTGCAGATCTGTAATCCCTTATCAATGAGTTTGCTAGCTGTTGATTGTTCTCCTAGTTTATAATGTTCCTTAGCTTGTAGGAAGATAGCCTTAAAGTGTGTAGGGATTTTATCTGTTACTTCTGAAAGATGACGAATAGCTAAAGTAGACATGCTTTGATCAGAATATAGCCACCCGATAGTACTTCTTACATATAACAAGGAATCTTCTTCCTTATTCTTTTTTAGTAAATCGATTGCAGAATTTAGATATTCTTCTGCTTGTTCGTATTGCTTTAAATAGATACAGCAGCCACCTAACAAGCTATTACAAAAGGCTGTTTTTACTTCATAACCTTCATACTTTGAAAAGATTGCTCTCGATTTATTTGCGTATTCAATTGAAGAAAGCATATTGTAAGTATGATGATAAAAAGTAGCAATTCTATAGTAGAATTCAGCATGTTCAATTTCATCTGGTATATCTACTAATATCATTTCTGCCAGTTTATAATGTTCTTTAGCTTCAGTATAATTTGTTATAAAAGTAGCGTGAATGGATTTGAAAAAGTGATAATAGAAGCGTAGAAATTGGCCTGTAGGCATATCATAATCGCTAATAGTATCAAAAATATTTTGTTGAATACCAAGGCTATCTGTTAAGACCGTGTAACGAAATTCAAGTAGTGAGTAATATAGTAACAAATTTTGATCCTGACGTTCTTGATTCGACTCAATGCTTAACTTATTAATTTTTTCATCAATTTTCTTTTTTAGATTAGTAGCTTTTATAACTTGTTGAGATAGCATAGATCGATACCAGTCGTTCAATAGAGAGGTTAATTGTTCATTTCCCTTTACTGAAACACTCATTATATACTCCCCCATCCTATAGAAATATCCTAATCCAATTTAATTGTAACTATCATAGCAAAATAGAAGGGAAAATGGAGTAATTTTACATTTTTTCAAGAAGATTCAGAAAACAATCAATTATTGTCGAATATACTTATAATTTAAGTTATCTGTTCGGTATATGTCATCAATCTAATGTGTTTAATGTTCATAATAATCAATCTTTTGTTTATGCACAGTATTCTATTAATTATTTTTTCTTTATTATTTTAGCCAAGAAGACTCCTTCCTCAAGGAACGTGAAGTGCGTAGGTGGGAGATGAATTGGCTACGGAAAAGGGATGGCAGGAAGCCATCTTATTTGTTCGACATACATAAACTGTTACTTCACTACCTATCGAATGTATGTTTGGTACATAATAGATATATATCGAAATGGAGGTGAAAGGAATGATGATCAATAAAGCATATAAATTTCGTATCTATCCAAATAAAGCACAAGCGAGCCTAATCAATAAAACGATTGGTTGTTCTCGTTTTGTATTCAATCATTTCCTATCTCTATGGGATAACGCATACAAAGAAACAGGAAAAGGTTTGACATATGGTACATGCTCTGCCAAACTTCCTGTCATGAAGAAAGAGTTTGTTTGGTTAAAAGAAGTAGATAGCATTGCTATTCAGTCTTCTGTTCGCAACCTTGCGGATGCTTATACACGTTTTTTCAAAAAACAAAACAGTGCCCCGCGTTTTAAATCTAAGAAGAATACTGTACAATTTTACACCACAAAACAAACAAATGAAAACATTGCCGTTGTAGGAAACAAAATTAAATTGCCGAAACTAGGTCTTGTTCGATTTGCTAAAAGTCGTGAAATAAATGGACGTATTTTAAATGCGACGATTAGACGGAACCCTTCTGGCAGATACCTTGTGTCATTGTTAGTAGAAACAGAAGTGCAAGAACTTCCGAAAACTCATTCTTACATTGGAATTGATGTAGGACTAAAAGATTTTTCCATTTTGTCAGATGGAACAACCTATAAAAATCCGAAGTTTTTTCGATCATTAGAAGAGAAGTTGGCCAAAGCACAGCGTGTTCTTTCTAGAAGAACGAAAGGATCTTCTCGCTGGAATAAACAACGAATAAAGGTTGCTAGAATTCATGAATACATGACAAACGCTAGAAAAGATTACTTGGACAAAATCTCAACTGAAATCATCAAAAACCACGATGTTATCGGTATAGAAGATTTGCAAGTATCGAATATGTTAAAGAATCATAAGTTAGCAAAAGCGATTAGTGAGGTATCATGGTCACAGTTTCGAACCATGTTGGAATATAAAGCAACATGGTACGGCAAACAAGTCATTGTCGTATCGAAAACATTTGCTTCAAGCCAATTATGTTCTTGTTGTGGATATCAAAACGAAGACGTTAAAAATCTAAACCTACGTAAATGGGATTGCCCTTCTTGTAGTACACATCATTAACGCAAGTATCAATTTAAAGAATGAAGCGATAAGGCTTCTAACCGCAAGGACTGCGGAGATAGCCTAATAAATTAGAGTTCGATAGAACTCTTTACTTAGGAATCCCCTACTTCTAAACGAAGTGAAAGTGGGGGTAGTTCAAGGGCACTTAGTAGATCAGACAGAACGAGCGCCAATTGATTACTTACAATACATTGATGAGCAAGGATTAATTCCGGTAATAGATGGCATGATTCAATTTGATCAAGACCGTAAAAGGGTATCGAATAATATTGAAGCAGCGAAAGAGAAGATGAAGAGTAAGAAACGTAAAATCTTAAAGGCTTAATAGATAGCGGAACAATACGCAATAGTGTGGTGGGGGCTATGTTAATGCGCGATGTTCCCTTATTTAACAATGAGATAGTGAAATTTCACGTACTTCATGTGAATGTAATTCGTGAATACGCAAGGGTAAATAGTGATTTATTTTAAAAAAATTGTAAGGGGGTGATTGGTTACCAAATAATTGTAGTTCATCTTGAATCTAAAGATTCATAAAAAACGTCATCCTGTCTAATATAGCTTGTTTAGAAAATAACGTTTTTTACACTTGGGGGTATTTCAAGATTTTAAATTGATGGGCATGTGACGGTGCCCCATGCTCACCAAGCTAGTTGGTGTATGTTAAGTAAACCTTATGGATTTGTATATCTCATCCATCCACTTTCAGATTGTTTCGCTTTATACTTCCCATAAGACAGAAGCTTCATTGCCGAGCGATTGGCCGCGTGAAAAACCAAGTTCAGCTTCCATTCTTCCTCCATTTCACTGGGATAGGTGGTGGATTCATAAACATAATAACCCGCCATGATACAGGGGACTACTTGCTCCGGTTCAAATCCATAAGCAGTTGCATCATCCACAACCAAATCAATGAGGCATCGGTTTCCATCTTTAACTTTTTTCTGGAGTAATTTTTTTACCGATCCTGGTACTAATTCTAATATTTTATCCTTCATGTCAGTCACCTCATCTTTTATCATGTCCAGATAGCCTGGGGATATGTGTCAAACAGAATGAAATTCCAACCGTAATTGCACAGGTTTAACAAGATCTTAAGGACTATATCACCCTAAAAGGGAAAATAGCTTTAAATCCAAGAAATCTGGTGATACAGGAAGAAACGTATTCGTTCATTTTGCAGTCGATTGGAACGAAAGAATTCAAATGTAGGAAAACGTGTCGTGTCTAAAATGGACAACCTATGTTTTTATGATTCTCCATATTGGCAGGATAATAATGTTGTAGGCATCTGTAGATGCAGGATTAAGATTTACTATAGACGCAAAAGTAACTGTCAATGGATCCACAATATAAAATACACAACAGCAATGGCAAAACTAAAAGGCATGGGCCCGGTACAATACGAGGGCACTGAAAAACTTCATCTGGTTCCACTTAGCGAGGTATTCGACGATTCAATCGTCGAATACCTCGCCTTTTTAATTTATAATAGAGTGACTAGATGCAGGTGGTGTTCCCAATGATTTCAAACCAAGAGACTTTCAACTTAAGTCCATATATGGCCATTTACGATATTGTCGTGCCAAAAGATAATATGCTTCGTCAAATTAACGAACTAGTGGATTTCTCATTCATTTTAGAGGAATTGAAAACAAAATATTGTTTAGACAATGGAAGAAATGCGATTCCTCCGATTCGAATGTTTAAGTACTTATTGTTAAAAGCCATTTTTGATGTATCTGATGTAGACCTTGTCGAACGTTCAAAATATGACATGTCTTTCAAGTATTTTTTAGGTATGGCACCAGAAGATGACGTGATTGATTCAAGCTCACTCACAAAATTCCGCAGACTTCGTCTTCAAGACGTAAGTTTATTAGATATGCTCATTGGAAAAACAGTTGAAATCGCACTCGAAAAGAACATTATCAAAAGTAAAACAATCATTGTGGACGTAACACATACCAAAGCACGTTATAACCAAAAATCACCGAAAGAATTTTTACAAGAGAAATCAAAACATACCCGCAAAGCAGTGTATCAATTTGATAAATCCATGAAAGAAAAATTTCCAAAGAAGAATACTTCTAACGAAGTAAAAGATGAATTAGCTTACTGTGAAAAATTGATTGCCATTATTGAAAACAAACCACAAATCGCTCATCTACCAGCTGTAAAGGAAAAATTGAACGTGTTAAAAGAAGCTGTAGAAGATACGCAAGAACATCTAAATTATTCAACAGACACCGATGCACGAGTAGGACATAAAACAGCAGACAGTTCTTTCTTTGGTTATAAAACACATTTAGCAATTAGTGATGAACGTATTATTACGGCAGCAGTCGTTACAACAGGTGAAAAATCAGATGGACATTACCTACAAGAACTGATTGAAAAAAGTAAAGTAACAGGAATGGAAGTTGAAACAGTCATCGCTGACACGGCTTATTCAGGGAAAAACAATTTACTTTATACAAAAGAACAAAGCATTCAACTGATTTCTAAGTTAAATCCAATGATTACTCAAAATGGGCGAGCAAACGGAAAAGGATTTGACTTTAATAAAGATGCAGGTTTATTTGTATGTCCAGCAGGACATTTAGCAAAAAGAAAAAGTAAAAAAACAGATTCACATCCAGGAGCAAGTGCAAGAATGGTTTATTTTTTTGACGTTGAAAAATGTAAGGTCTGTCCACTCCGAGAAGGATGTTTTAAAGAAGGCGCAAAAACTAAAACCTATTCTGTTGCCATTAAATCAGAGGAACATTTAGACCAACAAGCTTTTCAAGAAACAGAAGAATTTAAACGCTTAGCTCGAGAACGCTATAAAATCGAAGCAAAAAATAGTGAGTTAAAAAATAAACACGGGTACGATCAAGCATCGGCTGCGGATTCATTTGGCATGCAA
Source organism: Bacillus sp. H1a (assembly GCF_000633475.1). Classification (NCBI taxonomy): domain Bacteria; kingdom Bacillati; phylum Bacillota; class Bacilli; order Caryophanales; family Bacillaceae; genus Bacillus; species Bacillus sp. H1a. Next base: position 117,487 of record NZ_AYMH01000012.1, read on the forward strand.
ATTCAAGGAGCAACGACGATATTCGCTGTCAATCTAAAAAGAATCTTGAAGCTTCTGAATGAAAAAGGGTAATAAATAGGCAAAAAATCAGGGCGTTTCCTGTTCAAAATTGAACAAGAAACGCCCTATCTTTCTCTAAAACGAATTTATTTATAAAAAACGCAAGTTTTTCAGTGCCCTCGTACAATACCGGACCCATGCCCAAGAAGCTGCCTAATGAAATAACGTGTCTAACTTTTAGAGGTCACTTTGTGGCCATAAAACAAAGTTTGATAATTTAGAAAAAAGTTTGATCAAAAATCCTGTGTTAATGTGCAGGTTTTTTTCTTGTTCCACAATCGGGCGTAATTATTGAGCAACACAAGTAGAAAATGATTAAACTGTTTATAAAAATTATTCACTAGCAACACAATTTAGTAACGATAATGAAAGCTCAAATTCCAACATTATCCTCTTTACGTTTACAAATAACTGAGTTTGAACGGGATATCCCTCAGGTGAAAAACGTAGGGTCATTTGGACAAATTTACCGTGGTCGTATAGCAAAAATGAATGGATGGTATTAGAAACAATTGAGCAACAGATGAATGGAAATTGGACATAATAAAGTTTGATCAAAATCTTGTAGTGAAAATGCAGGATTTTTCTTTTTGAGCTAATGGGGAAGTTTAGTTAAAGAAGAAATCAAATAGCATAAGCCTACAAAAAAGAAAGCAAACTAAAATCAAGGGTGTCGATAACGAAAAGATACTACTTCGCTATCTGTATATGGTGTATGTATAATTGTTGGCATCTTTGAAGGAATAACTAAATTTAAACTACAAGGGTGGTGAAAGAATGGCTAAAAATAAAAAAAATCAATTTAAGAATAATAAAAACGTTCTCCCAAAAGCAGATGCAGAACTTGCTGGAGAAAATGGACTTGAAAAGATAGCATTAAGAGCTCAAAAAAATCAAAATAAGTAAACAATAATGGACATAGACCTGTCCATTTGTTCCTTGAAATTAACCTGATGTTTTTTAGGAATACTAAAAGTAGATCGTCATAAGGTGATCTCTTATGTTACATCCACAATATCCCTTTGTTAGAGGCTGGAAAAATGGCTTTTTTACAGAGACAGTAAATAAGTATGTTCATATCACAGCTATAAAGGCTGGCAAGCACCTAGTGTTATTTTAGTGTTAGATTCTCCATCAACACGTCATTTAAATGATGTAATCGTTTCCCAGACAGCTAATCCAAAACAAATAAAAAATTCGTTATTTATTAGTATGTCACGTGTAAAGGGGAAAGCCTCAACTGGGGAGTATTCCATTGTTTGCTTAAATTACTTACAAGAATATAATCATTTAAAATCAATTTTTAATTCATCCTTTGATGATGAATTAAACTTACCATTTTAGTAGGGCTAAACATAGGAGAGACATCACTCCTAAAGCAGTTTAAGAAAAAAACTCTCTTAGACATATCATAGTGAACCGTACCAGAACTATCAGCAAACCAAAATAAAAATCCAGCTAGATGATAATCATCTAGCCGGATTAATTCAGTTTTTTCCATTGGATGTCCACTGGATACCTGATTTTTCATATATACGGGTTAGCGACTGATTATATTTTTCGTTTTTTTATTTATATCGTCAATAGATTTGGAAAATTTATTACCACTGCTTACATCCTTGTTTTTTATAGTTAATTTAGAATACTCAGCAGCTTCAATTAATTTGTTGAAAATTTCAAGTAATAATGCTTGAGGTTCGTTCATATTTGGATTGAATTTTTTCTTTGAAATCTCACTAATAATTTTTTGAATATTGTCTTCCTTGTTTTCTATCTTGATCAAAAATTGTTCTTTTTCTGCAGGGTTTGAATCCCTTTGTTATAGCTGTCTATTAATTCATTCATAAGTGGATAAATGTTCTTGTATTTTTCATTAAACCAATTCGCATCATTAATAATTTCTATTGTATTAGTATCTGACGCCTTAGTTACTTTTCTTATAATTGTATGGTTGTCTTGATAAATGATGTATCCACCCAAGACTGCAAGGGTAACTGTAATAGGAACGAGATAATTTGTTGCAATATTTCTTGATTTTGTGTGATTTATTAATAAGGTAGATAGAAAAAAACCTGTAATCAAGCCTCCAAAATGCGCGGGTATACTAATATTTTCCCCAGTAAAAGTATAAATCACATTTATTGCTGTTACGACAAAAATATACTTTTTTGTCGTGTTATCAATATATGCATTTTTTTTATAAATTAAAGCTAAAAATGTTCCTAGCATACCATAACCTGCACCAGAAGCAGGGAAAGAATTAGCTCCACAAGTTTTCACATCAGCTAAATATGGCTTTACGTACCTCTACGAACCTCTACGAACCGACTAGTGGTAAATATGTTACTACTAATTTTTACAGTTCAATAGTATAGCAATGTGAAAAGAGCACACAGCAAATGTGTACTCTTGACAGGAGTGATTTTATGAGTAATATCTCATAAAAATCTAAACACGTTTACTAAGTAGGGAAGCCTGATTAATTTTACTACTTATCAAATTTAAATTATTTTATGGACCATGATATATCATCAATGGCTTTATAAATATAACTATACATGCGGTAAAAGAGATACTTTGGATTGTATTTTTGTTTCCATTTCATAAAAATCACCTCCCATACAAATAGTTTAATTATATTATACAGTTGTTAATTTGAATGTTAAGAAAATTCAATTTGAATTAAGGTGAATTTAAACAAAATAGTTATTTTAATTAAAAAGCAGTTAGCTTTTTCTAGCTGCTTCACTCCTTGGGAGTTCTCGTTATGTAATTTAGATAAAGATACTAGCTATTAAAAATATAGCTCCTATCAAAATTAGAGAATCAAATAAAATCAAGAACTGGTTTTTCTGTGGCTTTCGAAATTCCTTTATTAAGCTAAAAACTGCACTCATTCCGAAACAGATGTATAACAAAATCATTATTGTTTCTGACACACTTAACACTCCTAATATATTGATAACTTAATTATATAACGAAAAACATATGCATGTAAGTTTTTAACAAAATCCTTATTTGAATAGAATGCGGACAGCTGAAACGTTTAGTGGATATACTCAGCATTTCTGCCGGTTCCAATAATTTAAACTTACTATTTTTTATTTTTCCGCTTTCTATCAAAAATAGAGACAACGATTATTAATAGAACAAGGCAAGACCAAATTGTATCTGACATATAGAGTCCTCCTTTAAATATGTTCATGTTGAAAAAAAGAGTGCCATGTAAAGGCTCTCTTTGTACAGTGATTTATCTATCTTCGTGATTTTCGAAAAGGGACGAAAGATGTTATTCCAATTATGAAACCAGACATTAGGCTCCAAAAGAAGTAACCCCATCTATCGGTTACAAGCGAAACAATAAAAAAGTATAACGAAACTAAAATTATAACGATTAAAGATATCCTTTGACGTTTGGTCATATAAACACGCTCCCTTATAGGCATTTGGTAGTGTATTAATATTTACAATTTAGTGGCTTTGAAAGTTCATTATTTTTACCGGAAATTTTATTTTGTAGAAAAGGGGAAGTGGAATGACATACCTGCAGCAGATAAACGAAATTGCTAGTAAGTTACCTTTCACAGTGGTCATGGGTATTCATAAAAGGAGTGGAGATTGGTTTGCAAGTGGTGGTAGTGGGGATGAAAACGATCCATATATTACAACAATTGAGATACGCTGAACGAGTTTTAGAAAAACAAAGAGCAGCTAGCAAAAGCTAACTGTTCGGCTGGTTCTCCAAGGGGGAACAAGGAGAAAGTAACTTAATGGGTTGTCTACAGTATTGACGGAATATTGAGATTTATTCGTGAGGAAATACGTTTAACTTAATGCATAGCCCACAATCAAAGTTAGTGTTAAAAACACTGATAATAAAAGTGTTAGTAGAACTGTTACTATGCTTCTAAGCATTGAAATCCAATTATCTACTTTAGAGAATCCTTTAATACCAGCAAAAAAAGTTCCTATTGAAAAAATGAGTACAAAAAATAAAGGGTGAAAATAAACGACGTTTACAAAAGATGCATTCATTTCAGGTGTGCATACTTCAAGATATAAAAGAAAAAAAGCAATGCAAACGAATGAAAAAATAAAGGACCATAGATTTATATTATGCTTCATAGGTTGCTCCTTTGTTATCGAAATATTTCTATTAAATTTTAATGGAAAATATAAGAAAAAGATAGTGGTTATAAATTAGAATGAATTTTTTAACAAAATAATCCTTTGTG
>NZ_AYMH01000013.1:0-93041 GCF_000633475.1 Bacillus sp. H1a
CTCTTTTAGAAAAACTTAATCAGTCTCTACTCCTATTTCTGAAAGGCGACTTGCAGTTGCATCTTTTAGGAGTGTGTTTAGCCAGCGCAATTCAACATTAATATGCTCAATGACGCTCTGTAAAATATATAGTTGGGCACGAGGAACTATTTGTTTGTTATGATCGTATATTGTTTGTATTGTATGTAAGTATTGAACCGTATCATCTCTCTTTTTTTCTAAAATAGGAACTAGTGCTTGTTCGTCACTAAAGTGAGCGAAAGAGAGTGCTGAATAAATTGGTTTATATATTTGATTTTTTGCTTCAAATTGTTTTAATAATAAAGTGTGGAAAAGGTTTTTTCCTTCCTCGGTTATATGGAAGATTGTTTTATCTGGTCTATTCGTATCTCGAACAATATTTGTAACACGAATTGCACCTTGCTTTTCTAATTGCTCGAAGGCATAGTATAGTGATCCCTTGGCATATTTAATATAACAATCCATTTGTCTTTCTTTCATTATGTGCTGTACTTCATATGGATGCTTATCCCCTTCGAGTAGCAAGCCGAGAATGACTAATTTCATACTCATGCTGTCTCAACTCCTGTATATAGAAATTTTATACATATTATAAACGGTATATCCTCTTTCATAAAGGGATATACCGTTTCATTTTTCCATATTAGCTTACTTGTTTTTGTTTTTGTTTCGTTTTTGGTCCTGTTAAAAGACGTTCTTTTCCCATAAGTAAAATACAGATTATACTTAGTATAGCTGGGATAAGTGCCCAAAAAAATGTATTAGCAATAGATGTTGCAAGGGCATCCTTAATTCCGCTTAGTATCTCAGGTGGTAGCTTTTCAGTAGCGTTTGGTGATAATAAGAAGCTGGTGTCTCCACCTTTTGGTGCCATTTTTGCTAATTCAGGAGGAAAGACTGCTTTTAATTTATCAGTGAAGATATGATTTTGAATCGTACCGAAAATAGTGACACCAAGGGTCATTCCTAGTGAACGGAAGAATGAATTTGTTGATGTAGCAGAACCGCGATCTCTCATTTCTAGTTTGTGAATAGATGCCATACTTAAAACTGAGAAGGAGAATCCAACTCCAAGTCCAGCGAGAATCATAAACATTGTTACGAGTGTACGAGGTGTTTCCATTGTTAAGGTGCTTAGTAAATAAATACCAAGAACGAAGAAAGCTCCAGATACCATCATAATGTTACGATAGCTTGTTCGTGAAGCTAACTGTCCACCAGTTTGACTCCCGATTACAGATCCTACCATCATTGGTGTTAAAATTAATCCAGCATTTGAGGCCGAACCACCGAGAACACCTTGAACGAAGATTGGAATATAAACTGTGCAGATGATAAAAGCTGCACCATAGAAAAAGGCAACCCCTTGGCTGGCTGCAAATAAAGGCTTTTTAAATAAATGGAAAGAAATAATAGGCTCAATCGCGTTTCTTTCTACGAAGAAGAAAATAATAAGCATAATAACAACTGCTGTAAATAAACCAATAATTACATTAGAATTCCATGCATATTCTTTACCGCCAAGTTCTAGGGCAAACATTAAACAAACGATACTAATGACCAGTGTAATGGCGCCAGCCCAGTCAATTTTTTGTTTTCGATATTCTAGAGACTCGTTGTAGTATTTAGTAATGAAGAAGAAGGAGATAAGTCCTAATGGAATATTAATATAGAAGACCCAGTGCCAGCTTATATAATCTGTAATATATGCACCTAATAAAGGTCCAAAAACACTAGATGTCCCGAAAACAGCACCAAATAGTCCTGTCATTTTCCCTCGTTTTTCAGGTGGGAATATATCATACATAATTGTAAATGCGATAGGCATAAGAGCGCCGCCACCAATTCCTTGAATGGCTCTATAAATACTTAGTTGTTCAATACTTGATGCTGTCCCGCAAAGGGCAGAACCGAATAAGAAAAGAATTAGTCCACCAATATAAAAACGTTTTCGTCCGTACATATCAGACAGCTTACCGAAAATAGGCATTCCGGCCATTGTTGCTACCATGTATGCAGATGTGACCCAAACGAATTTGTCGAACCCTCCTAGGTCTCCGACGATAGTTGCCATCGCGGTTGCGACTATTGTATTATCCATTGCTGCCATTAGAATACCAAGCAATAAACCAGCAACAACAAATTTTGTTTTGCTTGAGTCTTTTTTTGATAGTTGTGTTTCCAAATATAGCCCTCCTTTAATAAAAATTAAACTAACTTAAGTTTTTGGGTGCAGTGCATAAAAAACTTCATGTACAGTTTGTCTCGTTCCCGCGTTATTTATAAAAAATTGCACTGACATGATATAAAGATTAGAAATCATAAATTATATTATAGTCAAATTTGACTAAAAGGCAAACTTTTTCTTTCACCAAATTATTCTCTTATCCAGCTATTTACGGGCAGTAAGACTTGACGTTATTACATAGTCAATGAAGGAAAATGTAAAAAAATATTTAATAAAGAATAGCCCCTGTCACCTATTAAAAATGGTTTTTTCTTTATATTGTCGAATAGGATAAAAGGAAGAGAAATAATTAATGTGGTTTGTAACAAGTTCCAATATTTTTTTGTGTGATTTATTGTGTAGATAGGCAGAATAAAGTTGTATAGATGATACATCTGGAATGAGGTGAATTTACATTATGAAAATATGGAAACGAATTTTGGATCAAGGAAGGTATTCTATACCGTTGCAGCCTGTTTTGTGGATTGATGGTTCAAAAAAAGAAACGGAAATTCCTAATGTAGCCGTCACATTGCAAATCCGTAGTATGTATAAAGAAAAATTTTCATATGAACTAGCCTTTGATGTCAATGATATACTTATTATTCGTCTTGAAGTTGAAAATAAAGGAGTTGAAATGATTTCACGAGTTGTCGTAAGTCATATGATTCGTGACTATTTTGCGTATATCCCCAATTCTTTAAAGACAGATAAGGGGATAAGTGAATTTTTATTTCAGCTCGTAAGATGGCGAATCGATAATTTATCACCAAATGAAAAAGTGGAATTAATTTGTAAAATAAAAGCAAATAAAGATAAAGCTCCTCCAAATTCAGTATTTCAAGCTACATACACATGTCAATATAAAGGAGTATCATATGGCCCACTGCAAACAAATGAAGTGGTTGTAAGGCAATGATAAAAAGGAACCTGAGTGAAAGGTTCCTTTTTTAATGAAGATTGTGTTTCTTGAGTAATTTCTTTTGTTCTATTCCTTTTTTTCCTACATAGTTATTTTTGTACCCAACATATAGAATGAATAGAAATGAACTAACATTTACTATAGCGTCAATTTGATCGTTTGTAATGAAGTTTATTCCGAAAGATTTAAATAGTAGCTTTAATGATAATAAAAAACCAGCTAGTAAGCGCATAATATCTGATAGATTTTCTTTTTGAGGCATATATGTCACTCCTTTCTAAAAACGATATATAGTATATATATGAAATAGAATAGAAAAGGTATACAAGCTTAGGCGAAAATGTGCATTGAATATGTACATTTTTTATTTTGTAGAAAAACATTATTTTTATAGAAATATATATTGGTATAAAAAGGAGGGATAGCTTGAAACATAAAGGGAAAATTAGTGGGTTATTACTTGGAAATACAGTTGCAGTTACAGAGTGGATTGCGCTCCAGGATGTAATTGCAAAGATGGATTCGCGATCGTTTTTTACAGTCTTTATTATTTATATATTGCAAATGATTTACTAAGTGTTACTTTACTATTTGGCGCTGCTAGTTATCCGGGAGAAGGAAAAACTTTTGAAGAGTTGTTAAGAAAGGCACAAAATCAATTGTATAATTATAGAAATTCGTAAGGTGATGAGTGAAAGCTTGATTTGAAGAAGTATGATATAAAGAAATTTCCCTGTAACATTTTTTCGTTTTTTTGTTACAAAAAACATTTTTTTGTAACAAAACCTTTAAAAATATATGTAATCAGCATATAATTATGTTGGATGTGTCAATGCATTTTGCACAATGCGTTTTATTTTAAAAGTGTAGAGGAAAATAAGCTCTACACTTTTCCTTTTTAGGAAATTAAAAGAATATTTGTAAGTTGTTGCGAGATAACCTTTGTACTGTGTAAAATGGACAAAGAGATTATTTGATAGAAAGCGGAAAGGGAATGATGGAATGATAGACGTGAGAGACCAACGATCATCTTTTATCAGGTGAATTATTATAGTTGTTCTTGCAGTTATTAAAACTGAGGTAAATTCCTTTGTGTTTGAAGCTATTACATAATTTGAAACTACTAAATAATACAAATGTAGAAACGAAAGACGTAATTTTAAGTACTAAATTTGTGCAAGAAAAGAGAGAAGCTGTACAAGCATGATAAATAATTATTGATGATCTTCGTAAAAAGATGTGAGGGTGAAATAGATGAAGAATTTATACATTTTGCATGGGATTTTTGGCGCGATGATCGTTTATTAATAGGAGGAAAAGATGTTGAAATATAATAAATTAGCAATTGTAACTGCATTATCAATGACTTTACTAGCTGGTTGTTTCGGTCCGAAACCAGAAGAGGAACTATATGTTGCATTTGAGAATGCTGCCAAGCAAGAAAAAACAATGTTTGAAGATGCAAAAAAGCTTGAATCATTAGAGAAAGAAGGACAAGCATTATATAATCAAATTGTTCAAGAAGGAAAAGATAATAATCAGGTTGTTAAGGAAAAGCTTGATCAAGCAGTGAAAAATACAGATGAACGAGAAAAAGTTCTTATTAAAGAAAAAGATGCTTTAAATAAAGCGCAAGAAGAAGTGAAGTCGGCTGATAAGTATGTGAAGAAAATTGAAGATAACAAATTAAAAGACCAGGCGGATAAAGTAAAGAGTACTTATGAGAAACGACATGATTCATTTAAAAAAATGTATGATAGTTATAATAAATCTTTAAAGCAAGAAAAAGAATTGTATACAATGCTACAAGATAAAGGGACAAAATTAAAAGATATTAGTGAGAAAGTAAAGACAGTAAACCAATCCTATAAAGATATTGAGACAGAAAAAGATAAGTTTAATGAATATACAAAAGCATATAATACAGAAAAAGTTGCATTCTATAAGCAAGCAAATATTAAAATTAAAGAAGATAAAAAATAAAACAGTTTGGCCCATATTAGGCCAAACTGTTTTATTTTTTTGTATAGGTACGGCTATACCATGGAACTGGTTCGCTTAATTTTTTTTCTTGTTTTACTGCTTCCGGACCAATATAATCTTGAAGTGTTTTTTTTGCAATTGTTAAAGATAAGGTTGTTTTCGGATTTCGATAGGAGGATTCAAGATGACCAAGATGTGGTAGGGTGCGAAAATCATCTTTCGTAGGAGGGATATGGAAAAAATAATCACCTAAACGTATGAGAACATCAGATTGTTGTTGACTAAAACGCGGATTTCTAGAAAAATGTAATCCTTCTTTGATAGCTTTTTTTTCAGCAATGAGACGTTCTAAAGCAGTCTTTTTTAACCAGTATAAGTACTTAGGATTAGTTGCAGCTTTAGCATGTCGATTCACAACGAAAATAGATTGAGCTAGTCTATTAATAGAATGTTGGTTATGTAATTGAGATTGTGGTTGTGAAGGTTTCATATTGAATCTCCTTTCAAGTTTTCCTTATTATAACATAAATAAAATAGGTTTTTATTATATGCAAAAAGTGATTGTATATATTTTCAATATTAAAGCAATATTGTTACAAAAAACAACTATTTTGTATAATAGTGATAGAATATGTTTTAGAAATTTGATAATGAAAGAGTGAGAAGTTTGAAAGAAATATTAAAACAACAATATGCCATTATAGACATAGGCTCCAATACAATGCGTTTAGTTATTTATGAAAAACAAAACGGTGGTTTTTATAAAGAGATTGAAAATACGAAAGTGGTCGCTAGGCTAAGAAATTATTTAGTCAATGGTGTATTAATTGAAGAGGGGATAGCAGTGTTGTTACAAACATTATTTCAATTTCAAGAAAGTACACGCTTCTATAAGTTACATCACGTACTTTGTGTTGCAACGGCAACAATTAGACAGGCTGAGAATCAAGATGAAATTAAAAAACTTGTTGAAGGACAAACAGACTTTACTCTTAGAGTTTTATCAGAATATGAAGAAGCACGTTATGGCTATTTAGCAGTTATGAATTCTACTTCATTTTCAGAAGGAATTACAGTGGATATCGGTGGGGGAAGTACAGAAGTTACATACTTCCGTAATAGAGAAATTTTAGAATACCACAGCTTTCCTTTTGGAGCACTTTCTTTAAAGCAACAATTTATTCAAGGTGATATTCCTACTACAGAGGAGTTAGATGAGATTAGAAGGTATTTATGTAGTCAATTCCGAACGCTACCATGGATAATCGATAAAAAATTGCCTCTTATCGCAATTGGGGGTAGTGCGAGGAACATGGTGAAAATCCATCAAAATTTAATTTGTTATCCTATAGCTGGACTACATTTATACAAAATGAAAGAAGAAGATATTAAAAATGTGAAAGATGAATTAAAACAATTATCATTCATAGAACTTCAAAAATTAGAAGGATTAGCAAAAGATCGAGCAGATACAATTATTCCAGCTGTCGAAGTATTTCATATGCTTGTTAATGTTGTACAGGCACCGGCTTTTGTATTAAGCAAAAAAGGATTAAGAGAAGGTATTTTCTATGAAGAATTAACGAAAGATTTGGGGATTTCATACTATCCGAATGTAGTGGAAGAAAGTTTACATTTATTATCATATGAATACGAATTAGATATGGAATTTGTTATTCAACTTATTAAACTAGGAACATTAATCTGCAAACAACTTGAAGGAGCTGGACTCATTTCTATGTCAGCGAAAGACTGGGAAATATTCCATCAAGCAGCGAAAGTATTTAATATTGGAAAATATATAGATGAAGAAGCGAGCCGTTTACATACGTTTTACTTACTAGCCAACAAAACAATTGATGGTATGATGCATAAAGATCGAGTTAGATTAGCACTTATAGCTTCTTATAAATCAAAAATGTTATTTAAACAGCATTTGGCACTGTTTGAAGGGTGGTTTGATAAAAGTGAACAAAAGAAAATTCGATTATTAGGGGCTGTATTACAATTTTCGGCTGCTTTAAATGTGAGACAAAGGCCGCTTATTGAAACGATATATATAACGGAAAGTAAAGAAGGTTTAACATTCAGGATTTTATGTGAACAATCGGCATTAGCGGAAAAAGTCCAAGCGGAAAAACAAAAAAAACAGCTAGAAAGAGTATTAAAAACGAATATTAACTTAGTATTCGAATTAAAACAATAAATGGTACGGATGTCTTTACAAAAAATTAACACTTTAGAATATTGTAATTTGATAAAATAAAAGGAACTAAATTATATTAAAAAAGTTTCAAAGGGAAGTGTGAAGAGAATGGAATTGCTAAAGGGGAATTTAGTAAATTTAAATGATACAGCTTATTATAATAATCGTGAATTAAGCTGGCTAGCGTTTAATGAACGTGTACTACAAGAAGCACAAGATGAAAATAATCCACTTTTAGAAAGATTAAAGTTTATTAGTATTTTCAGTTCAAATTTAGATGAATTTTTTATGGTGCGTGTAGCAGGTTTGAAAGATCAAGTAAGTGCCGGATTTAATCAACCAGAAAATAAGGCAGGTTTAACACCGAAGAAACAGTTAAATAAGATTGCGATAAAAGCTCATGAGTTAATGACTGTGCAGTATAACACGTTTAAAAATTATGTATTACCAGCGCTTGAACTAGAGGGGATTGAGCGTTTAACATTCCGTGATTTGACGAAAGAGCAAAGGGAATTTATCGAGGAGTATTTCGATGAACAAATATTTCCAGTTTTAACCCCTGTAGCTATTGATGCGTATCGTCCATTTCCGATGTTATTAAATAAAAGTTTGAATTTAGCTACTATTTTATATGATGAGAAGCAAGCTGAGGAAGAAAATCGAACTAAGTTAGGAATTGTGCAAGTACCTTCATTACTTGAGCGTTTCATATTTTTACCGAGTGAGGGACAAAAGCATAAATTTATTTTATTAGAAGATGTAATTAGTGGTTTTACCCATAAATTATTCACAGGATATAAAGTATCATCAGTTACTCGTTTTCGTATTACACGTAACGCGGATTTAACAATTCATGAAGAAGGTGCACGTGATTTATTAAAAGTAATTGAAAAAGAATTGAAAAAGCGTAAGTGGGGAGCTGCCGTTCGTTTAGAGGTCGGTAAAGAACACATTGATGAAAGAGTATTGGCGTTACTATATGAGGTGTTGGAAGTAAAAGATGAAGATGTGTACATGATGGATGGACCGTTAGATTTAACATGTTTATTCTCCTTATATAAAAAATTAGCGCCTTTATATGAGCATCTTGTATATCCGGCCCTTATTCCTCAACCTCCTCAAGATTTAGGTGATGAGGAAGATGTATTTGAAAAAGCGATAGAACATGATATTTTATTACACCATCCCTTTGAGTCGTTTCAGCCAGTCGTTGATTTTGTCCGTGATGCGGCAGAGGATTCGAATGTACTTGCGATTAAACAAACATTATATCGTGTAAGTGGAGACTCCCCAATAATTCAGGCTTTGAAGGTGGCGGCTGAAAAAGGAAAACAAGTGACGGTATTGGTTGAATTAAAGGCGAGGTTTGATGAAGAGAATAATGTTCATTGGGCTAAAGAACTGGAACAGGCTGGATGTCATGTTATTTACGGAGTAAGTCACTTGAAAACGCATAGTAAAATCACACTTGTTGTAAGGAGAAAAAACGGGAAAATCGAAAGGTTTGTACATCTTGGAACAGGAAATTATAATGATGCAACAGCGAAGTTGTATACTGATTTTGGATATATTACATCGCGAAAAGACTTTGGTGTAGATGCAACGAATTTCTTTAATTATTTGAGTGGTTATACAACGAAACCGCATTTTCATCATCTATCTGTTGCACCGTTTGATATAAGAGAGCAATTTATGGACTTAATAGATGAGGAAATCCGTTATCATAGACAATATGGAAATGGATATATTATCGCTAAGATGAATTCGTTAACAGATAAACCATTAATAAAAAAAATGTATGAAGCATCACAAGCTGGGGTAAAGGTAGAGCTCATCGTTAGAGGGACATGTTGTTTAAGGCCTGGGATTCCAAATGTAAGTGAAAATATTCGTGTAGTTAGTGTTGTTGGAAGATATTTAGAACATAGTCGTATTTATTATTTCCATCATAATGGCGATGAAAAAATATATTTATCTTCAGCTGATTTGATGACGCGAAATATGGAAAAACGAGTAGAAATATCCTTCCCAATTTTAGATATTGAAATGAAAGCGAGAATAAAGGCAATTTTACAGCTTATTTTAGCTGATAACGTGAAAACACGTGAACAAAATAAAGATGGTGACTATTACTACATAATTAATAGTAGTATAGAAGAAATTGATAGCCAAGTGAACTTATTTAAGATGGCGTATCAAAATACAGACGCTGAATAATGAAAATATAGTAAGAACCTCTTAATGCAATTAAGAGGTTTTTACTTTTTTCTCTATCATATGTTCCATAAATGGAAGAATGAGTAGAGAGAATAGTTTTTATTATAGGCGTGTGATGAATCGGTTCGGTGGTTTAAATTAATAATAGAATGGTTGTTGACAAGGCCCTCCGTAACAAGGAAAAGGTGCTGGTGGTGGGAAAGGCGGTGGATATGGCGGATAAAACGGTCTAGGACCGAAAGCTAATGCTCCACCGAGCAATCCTCCAGCAATTCCAGCTAGAAATGGAACGCCGAAAAATGGAAAGAAGCGTGAGTCGCCTACTGGACCAATAGGTGCTGAACGAACTGGGACTGGTTGATAATATGGATACATGAACAAACCTCCTTTACTGGACTCACTTTTATCATATGGTGAACCAAGCGTGGATGAGCGCGTACAAGAAAGGATGTATAAGAAAATAGGCAAATATATGTTACGAATGTTGTAGGGTAAAAAGCGTAATTTCAGGTTTAGCCATAAAGCGGAATGGGACACGTGTTCTTCCAAGACCTCGATTGACATAGAGAGTCAAATTTCGAAGGTTATAGAAACCTTCAATGTAGTATTTCGCGAGGGCTGGGGTAATAATAGCACCTAAAAAAGGAAGTTGTACTTGTCCACCGTGGCTATGACCAGAAAGTTGAAGATTGATTGGATATGTAGCGATTTTGGGTGCGATATCTGGCTCGTGAACAAGAACAATTGTATAAATATTTTGCTGGGCATGTTGTAATGTTTCCTCTATTTTTGGCTTGCCTAGTAGTATATCATCGATTCCAAAAATGGAAATTTCACTATTATCCAATAAACGAATTCGTGTTTCTTTATTTTGTAAAAGTTCAAAACCAGATTCACGCATGATGTGATCATAGTATTCGGTTCCATATCCGCCGTGGTCGTGATTTCCATAAATAGAAAATTTACCGAATGGTGCTTTTATATTTTTTAAAATGGATGCAACAAAAGGAGCTTCAGTATATGTTTGGTAATTGTCAATGAGATCACCAGTAAAAAGGACAATATCTGGCTTTTCGGCATTGATTTTGGAAACGATTTGAGATAGGTGTTGGAGTGAGAAATAGTATCCAAGATGTAAGTCACTAAATTGAAGGATCTTCATACCGTGAAAACTTCTTGGTATGAGAGGTGATTTAAGTGTGTGTTTTGTAAAAGAGACGCAATGTGGTTCTATATATTTCGCATAATAATAGCCGATGCTAGCGGTTATAAATGAATATAGACAAGTGCGTATTCCGGTTTTTAAAAAATTTCTTCTTGTAATTTGCTTCATAATAATGTGAGTATACCTATCAGGTTTACAGCAAATGTATGTATTCCATATACAGGTTACTCGAATCTCCTTTCAGTTTGTTTTTTTAAATATATTTTAGACTCGAGAAAAGTAGTATAGATTAAGGAAAATAGAAGAGAAAGAAATTTCTTTACATTAAAATATCAGAAAAATTTAAAAATATAAAGATTTCTATCAAATTAAATGATAAAATGAATGTGTATTCATTTTTGGGAGGGGATGTAATTGAAAGAAAAAGTAGTTATTATAACAGGTGGATCGAGTGGAATGGGAAAAGGAATGGCGACTCGCTTTGCAAAAGAAGGGGCACGAGTTGTTATTACAGGGCGTACGAAAGAAAAGCTAGAAGAAACAAGGCTAGAGATTGAACAGTTCCCAGGGCAAGTATTACCTGTACAAATGGATGTACGCAATACCGATGATATTCAAAGAATGATTGAACATATTGATGAGAAGTTTGGACGAATTGATATTCTAATAAATAATGCAGCTGGAAATTTTATTTGTCCAGCAGAGGATTTATCTGTGAATGGCTGGAATGCGGTCATTAATATTGTATTAAATGGAACGTTCTATTGTAGCCAAGCTGTCGGGAAATATTGGATTGAGAAAGGTATAAAAGGAAATATCATTAACATGGTGGCAACATATGCATGGGATGCAGGTCCAGGAGTCATTCATTCAGCTGCAGCAAAGGCTGGAGTATTAGCAATGACGAAAACGCTTGCTGTTGAGTGGGGACGTAAATATGGAATACGAGTTAACGCTATCGCACCAGGACCAATTGAACGCACAGGTGGTGCCGATAAATTATGGATTTCAGAAGAAATGGCTAAGCGTACATTGCAAAGTGTTCCACTTGGTAGACTGGGTACACCAGAAGAAATTGCGGGTCTAGCTTATTATTTATGTTCAGATGAAGCTGCATACATAAATGGAACTTGTATGACAATGGATGGTGGCCAACATTTGCATCAATATCCATTTTAAAAGGGATGAAAAATGAATGATTTATTCATTTCTTCGCGGTAAAATATGACGAAATTGTGACATGTGAAAGAAAAGTGTTTACAAGAGGGGATATATACGTTATATTTAAGACCTCTTTTTTCTTCATAGTAGAATTGCTAATTCCCCTTAGCATTTTACCCCTCTAATCCCTTCAGGAACACTGAAGGGATTTTTTATTATTTTTCCGTAAATATCGTGTTATAATTTTGAAAAGTAAAGGGAGGGAAGCACGTTGATAGATGCATTAGATGTAATGAGTAACTTGGATAAAGTCCTTCCTTATTATCAAGCTATTTTTAGTGCTGATGAGCATACAGTAATTGGATATGAAGTCGTAGGACGTATTCAAACAGAAGAGGGCATACAAAGTTTAGCCTCTTTCTTTCATGATGATTCTATTCCGAGTGAGTTCCAACTTGAAGCAGATAACATTATTGTAGAAAAAGCTTTACATAGGTATTTAGAAAGCGATCAAAAATTATTATTATTTATACATCGGAATGCTAATGTATTAATGAATGATGAAGACGAAAGTTTACTTCAACTTTTGTTGATGTATGAAAAGCAAGGTTTAAACTTGAAATGCATTGTTTTAGAGATAACAGAACATGAATGTAAAGAAGATATAGAACAATTTAATCATTTACTTATGTATTATCGTACATACGGTATTCAAATTTCGATTAATAAAGTTGGAACAGGTACAAGTAACTTAGAGCGTATTAGCGTATTAGCGCCAGATATTTTAAAAGTAGATTTAACAAATTTAAGGCAAACTGCACTTTTACAATCTTATCAAGATATTTTATATTCCCTATCATTACTTGCAAGAAGAATTGGTGCAACATTGTTATATGAAGAAATAGATGCTTTTTATCAACTGCAATATGCTTGGAAAAACGGTGGTAGATATTATCAAGGTAATTATTTGAAAGAATGTTTACCAGATTTTATTGAAACAAATGTTTTAAAAGAGCGACTTGGTAATGAATGTCATCAATTTATTCAGCATGAAAAGAAGAAATTACAAAAAATTTATAATTTAACAGAGATGTTACGTAATCAAATTGGAGATGTTTTATCCAAACAAAAAAAGAATGAAGATATAAATGATTGGTTATTACAATTTAGCCAAAGCGTATCACAATATAGTTTTCGGATATTTATTTGTAATGAAGATGGTTTTCAGCAATCGGGTAATATCATGAAAAAAGATGGTGAATGGATCATTATGCCAGAGTATTATATGAAGAACTGGAGTTGGCGCCCGTATTTTTTAGAGAATATAATGAAAATGCGTTTTGAGAATAAGGCAAGACTTTCAGATTTATATGCTGATATCGAAACTGGTGAAATGGTACGAACATTTTCTTTCCCAATTGATGATGAAAACTTTTTATTTATAGATTTATCTTATGAATATTTATATGAAGAAGATGTTTTATTTTAATGCACGAAGAGATTCGTGCATTTTTTTGTTTGTTTTTATCATAAATTGGTAATAGTGAAAATGATGATGAAAATGCTGTCTATCGTTGTAAAGATTTTACGAACGAAATCATCCCTTTCTTTGCATAATCATTGTTACAATGAATACTACAAAGACAAGCTCTTTAAAGGGAAGGTGAAAAAATGAGGAAATATGGAATATGGTTTGTTCTATTTGTATGTGTTGCCTTTCTAGTTGGCTATAGTGTCACAACTGTTTTAGGAAAAGAAGAAGTAAAAGTTGATCGGAAAGAAGTATTTACAACGATACAAAAAGGGTATGAGACACAATTTTCAATCCGTGGGAAGCATTTGCCAATGAATAGGATGATAGAGACGTTATCACCGTATTTTACAGATAATTTCCTTCAAGTTTTTACAGATGAAAACAGTAGAAATGATAAGCAGAGTGGCGAATATTTACTTCCGGCAAAAGAAGCTCCTTTCTCCTTTAATTCAGAAACAAAAATGTCTTATGATGAAGAGCATAAAAATTTATATGTATATGAGCGGGCGAAAAGTGGACAATATCAAATTGTGACATTGCAAAAGGACAACGGGAAATGGAAATTAGCAGGGTATCATGAAAGTCAGGAACTTTTGACTGAAATAAAAAGATTGCAACAATTATAAAAATAGGAATAGGTGTCTTCCTATTCCTATTCTATATTTAATAACTGCTGTAATTTTTCGATTTGAAAACCTGCGACAACTTCTCCGTCAATTACAACTGTTGGAGTTGAATAGGAGTCATAGTCATATAAAAGGCGATTGCGAGCGGCAGCGTCTTTTTTTACGTCAAATTCTGCATATGCAACGTTATTATGTTTTAAAAATACTTTCACGATGACACATGGCGGACAATCTGGTTGTGTATAAACCTCAATTTTTTTCATTGTAATTCCTCCCTTTTTCTGTTTTTTATTATATTCTGCCAGTATAAAAATCGCAATAAAGAAGAGAAAAGATGAACTTTCTTCTTTTTACTTCGTATTTCGACAAATTTTAGTTGAGTTTCTGGCCAAGAACCTTTATCCTAGAGTGTGGAACATTTTTTCTGTTATGACGGATAGAATGAGTATAGCTGTAAAACCTATTGGTAGGAAGATTAGAGAAAGGAGAGATTTCATGTCTCTACTCCAAGGAATTTTAACTCGACTTGTTAGTCTACAAGAACAAGCTGAAAGCGGTGAAGTAGCACAACGCTATTTTGAAGTGAACGGTGAGCGCAAATGTAGCGTGAAATTTTTCGATAAAAGTGAAATGTATGAGTTAGAAGTGTATCAACAAGGTGAAAAACCTCAAGTGTATCAATTCGATAACATCGACATGGTTGCAATTGAGATTTACGATATCATTTCTTGATACATATAAAAAAGGTACTGCCAAATGGTAGTACCTTTTTTAGTTATATTACTTAAAAAGCTATACAGGTAGTGAAAATCGCATTTTTAGTCCCGATCATATAAAGGAGTTTTTACAAACGTACATGTATAGGAACTTTTTGTTTTTCCTACAATGGTAGTAAATATAAAATAGGAGGTGTGAAGAATGGAACGCTTACCGATTGTTATTTGTCCGAATTGCCACAATCACGCTGAAATTATTCATGTATTAACCGCCCAGTCTAATCAAAATGTAATTTATACGTGTAGGTTTTGTCATTATGTAATTCGAAATATTGAAACGAATAAAGGATAGTAGTTATAATTTTTGTTTTTGTCCCATACAATGAGAATACGAAAAGTCTGTCTAATTGAAAGGACGTGACTATGTGGACGGTGAGCATACATTTTATAATGTTTCAGAGAGACATTTGAATTTTGATATGGTCTTTAACCGCATTTGCAGTTTCATTGAAAAGGATCCACGAAATTTATATCGATTATCTATTGGGACAGACTCACAAGCGCATCAAAAGGATACGAGGTTTATTACAGCGATACATATTCATCGGGTTGGAAAAGGAGCATGGGGATGTTTGCACCATAAATCAGTAAAAAACAAGCCAGCAACATTGCGTGAGAAAATATATTTAGAAACACAATTTAGTCAAGAAATCGCCTGTCTATTTACTCCCAATCGTATACAAACAATATGGGATTTATTGCACCCATACGCTCAAGAAGGGGCAGGGTTCATAATGGAAATTCATTTAGATATCGGGAATGATGGTTTAACAAAAGAATTTATTTTAGATATGACGATGAAAATTCAAGCAATGGGATTAACCGCAAAAATTAAACCGGATGCTTATGCGGCGTTTAGTTATGCAAATCGATATACTAAATAGTACGAAACGATTTCTATATATTTGCGGCTTTTAAATACAATTTCCAAAAACTGAATATTACATCTATTAAATAGGTTGAAAATTTTATATAATAAGGGTGACGATGCGAGTGTAAGGAGAGGAGTATATGGAAAAGGAATTAATTTTAACAAAAGAAGAAGAAAGTTTATTACTAGATATTCTGTTTCAGCAAAATTACGCGAGCGAAATTTTAGCTGTGGAGCTTACAGATATTGAGAATGGTTTAAAAAAGACAGATGTGACACAATATAAAAAAATAACAAGATTATTTTACCGATTAAAAAATAAAGGGTATTAAGCGCTACCGGAATGGTAGTCTTTTTTTTGTGTTGTATGCTAAAATAGCTGTGTATCTTTATTTTTATTAGAATAACGTAAGGACAAAATAATAATATGAAAACGCTATCATAAAATGTGAATAGGATCGAGAATATTAGCAGGAAAAAGGAAAGATGGGGGATGTAACATGATTAGTATTCCGAAAGACGAGTTTCAACAAATTCTTGTGAAGGATTTAATGATTTCATCAGAGAAGGTGGCACATGTCCAAATAGGGAATGGTTTAGAACATGCTTTACTCGTTCTTGTGAAATCTGGATATTCGGCGATTCCTGTTCTAGATCCTATGTATAAATTACATGGGTTAATTAGTACTGCTATGATTTTAGACGGTATTTTAGGGTTAGAGCGCATTGAGTTTGAAAGACTTGAGAATATGAAAGTGGAACAAGTGATGAAGGAAGATATTCCAGTTCTTATGTTAGAAGATTCCTTTGCAAAAGCTTTAGAAATGACAATTGATCATCCTTTTATTTGCGCTGTCAATGAAGAAGGGTACTTCGAGGGGATTTTAACACGTCGAGCTATTTTAAAATTGTTGAATAAAAAAGTGAGACAGCATAATCGATAACGTGAAAAAAGTGACTTCATAGAAAAGAAGAAGTCACTTTTTTTCGTGCATATCAGTTGTGTATGTATTATATTTAAAAAGACATAAAACATAAGAAAAGTTTGAGCTGAAAAATCGTTCTTCTGTATAAAAGTATTTAATTAAATTAAGGATGAAAAGCTTATTGAAATTAGGTGTATGGAAGCTAAGGAAAGAGGGAGAAAGTTGCAAATTGATGATTTTCAAATGATGGTTGTGTTAGCTCAGGAATCAAATATGAGAAAAGCGGCGGAACGTTTATTTGTTTCCCAACCTGCGCTTAGCCAACGATTACAATCTATGGAGAAACAATGGGGAATGAAATTTTTTATCCGTTCACAAAAAGGATTGACAATTACACCTGAAGGGGAAAAAGTCGCAAATTATGCAAAAGAAATGTTGCAAAAGGAAGAGGATATAAAAAGTGAACTGGCTGTTTTTAGAACAGAAACTTACGGGACGCTAAAGATAGCTGTTGCGTCAGTCATTGGTCAATATTGGCTTCCGCCTGTTTTGAAAAAATTTGTGCATAAGTATCCTTCTGTGAAGATATCTCTGTTCACTGGCTGGAGTAGTGAAGTTCAAAAGCAATTTTATGAAGGGGACGTTCACGTCGCTATATTAAGAGGATCACAAGAATATAAAGGACAAAAGCAACAATTGTTTGAAGACGAATTATATTTAGTTGATAAAGAAATAAAAGATATTTCGATGTTAAAAGAGACGAATAGACCATTTATTCAATTTAAAAGTGACTCGACCTACTATGGACAAATACAAAATTGGTGGTATGGGTTATTTTCCAATCCACCTAAACGGACGATTGTAGTTGACCAAATTGAAACGTGCAAACAGCTCGTTTTAAATGGTATAGGTTATGCTCTTTTACCTTCGACGGTTTTAAAAGAAGTGCAGGAAAATATGTATAAAACACCTGTTCAATTAACGAGAGAAACATGGTTATTGACGAGCGACTCAGCAAGACAATTGAAGCAAGTGCAAGCATTTTTAGAAATTATAGAAGAAATTCAAATGGAAAAATAAGATTATTGTCTTGCTACTGGCCCTATCGTTTGGTAGAGTAACATTATAAATGGATTTAGGAGGCAACAAGAATGAAAATGATGGACGCTAACGAAATTATTTCGTTTATTCAAAAAAGTGAAAAGAAAACTCCTGTAAAGGTATACATAAAAGGGGATTTAAAAGAAGTAACATTCCCTGAAACAGTACAAGCATTTGTAAATAAAAAATCTGGTGTATTATTCGGAGAATGGTCTGAAATTAAGACAATTCTTGATGCGAATGAAAAGCACATTGTTGATTATGTTGTAGAAAACGACCGTCGTAATTCTGCAATTCCGATGCTTGATTTAAAAGGTATTAAAGCTCGTATCGAGCCAGGTGCGATTATTCGTGATCATGTTGAAATTGGTGACAATGCAGTTATCATGATGAATGCAACAATTAACATCGGTGCTGTAATTGGTGAAGGTTCTATGATCGACATGAATGCAGTACTTGGTGGACGCGCAACGGTTGGTAAAAATTGTCACGTAGGTGCAGGTGCTGTACTTGCAGGTGTTATTGAGCCGCCTTCTGCAAAACCAGTTATCGTTGAAGATGATGTTGTAATTGGTGCAAATGTAGTTGTTTTAGAAGGTGTAACAGTAGGTAAAGGTGCAGTTGTAGCAGCAGGAGCTGTTGTAACAGAAGATGTGCCTCCATATACAGTTGTTGCGGGAACTCCAGCACGTGTAATTAAAGAAATTGATGAGAAGACAAAAGCAAAAACTGAAATTAAACAAGAGCTTCGTCAATTAAACCCAGAGAAATAAAAAACAAAAAGCGTAAGAGCATAAATGGGCTCTTACGCTTTTTATAGATAGAGGTGCAAAAATGACAGTAAGTAAATTTGTCAAAGTTCGTAGAGATTTACATAAGATCCCGGAAATTGGGTTTAAAGAGTGGAAAACACAACAATATATTTTAGATTACATAGGAACGCTCCCTAATGAATATTTGGAAGTGAAGACATGGAAGACAGGTGTAATCGTTAAAGTAAATGGGAAAAAACCAGAGAAAATAATAGGCTATCGCGCGGATATAGATGGTTTACCAATTACAGAGGAAACAGGGTATGAGTTTACTTCCGTTCATGAAGGAATGATGCATGCATGTGGGCATGATTTGCATACGACAATCGGTTTAGGACTTCTAACAGCAGCTGTAAGCGAAAGAATAGATGACGATATTGTGTTTATATTCCAACCAGCAGAAGAAGGGCCAGGCGGTGCTCTTCCTATGTTAGAAAGCGAAGAACTAAAAGAATGGAAGCCGAATATAATTCTTGGTCTTCATATTGCGCCTGAATACCCTGTGGGGACAATTGCAACTAAAGAGGGGTTATTATTTGCAAATACATCAGAGTTATATGTTGATTTAAAAGGGAAAGGTGGACATGCTGCATATCCGCATACAGCAAATGATATGATTGTTGCAGCAAGTCATCTTGTTACACAACTTCAATCAGTTATTAGTCGTAATGTGAATCCTCTTGACAGTGCTGTAATTACAATTGGGAAAATCACAGGCGGTACAGTTCAAAACATCATCGCGGAAAAATCTCGTTTAGAAGGAACGATTCGTACACTATCCGTTGAGTCAATGAGACGTGTTAAAAGTCGAATTGAGGCAATTGTCGCGGGTATAGAAGCTTCTTTCCAATGCGAAGCTGTTATTGACTATGGAGCAATGTATCATCAGGTGTATAACCATGAAGAGTTAACGAGAGAGTTTATGCAATTTGTAGGTGAACAAACAGATATGGATGTCATTACATGTACTGAGGCAATGACAGGTGAAGATTTTGGCTATATGCTTCGAGAGATACCTGGATTTATGTTTTGGCTTGGAGTAAATTCAGAACATGGTTTACATCATGCGAAATTAAAACCAGACGAAGAAGCTATTGAGCAAGCAATTGCATTTTTAGATCAATATGTGAAGTGGAAAGGAAATAGAAAGTAAACTTACTTGCTAACTTTGCAAAAGTTTAGAGTAGGCGCCTCTTAGTTCCGAGACGAAAACACCTTTCATATTTGTTAGTGTTAGACAACTTCATACAAATGGATGAAGTTAAATTTAGCGTATTAATAATGAGTAGGGGGAAGCCGCTGCTCATTATTAATTCTCGCTAATAGGGAAGATAATTGTTTAACTACCTTATATATGTTTACTTTTAGTATAAAAAGTGTGTAAAATCAATGTGATACATAGAAAAAAGGGTGGGGAATTACGTGCAAATTAGCAGTGCGATTTTATGTTTCGTCTTATATGCATATGTTATTATTGCGGCGGTTTATTTTGGGATAAGTTTTTACGCCTATCGTTTAGCGAATAATAGTGAATATGAAGAAACATATAAATGGGTGAAAAGATATTTATCACCTGTACTAGAAATTATGAATGGATTTGTTCTTTTTTTATTTATTGGATTAATTGCTTTCTCAACTAGTTTAGTAGGGAATAAGACTACATTATTTGTACTAGGTATCATTATTTTTATGCTATTAGGAATTCGGATTGGTAATACGGTGTTTTGGAATGAAAGAAAAATAGATGGTTGGACAGGCATGTTAATTCCATGTATGCTCGCTGCGATCGTGACGAATATAGAACATGAATATTATCAATTACATTTTTGGCTTATCATTGTTTTAACAATCCTCTCTGTTTTGTATATAAGTACTGTCGTGCTAACATACATTGCAAATGAAAAAGGAGATACAAAAGGTACACGCTTCTTTAGAGGACGTGCATTATTATGGAGTGTGCCAACAATGGCGGTTATAGGGATTATTGCGATATTAGTAAATGGATATCAATTTTCTAATTGGCAACTGTTTTTAGAAACTTGGTGGATCTTCATTGTTTCGTTTATAGCTTTTTTAGGTGCAACGCATTATTTATTCCATCAACATCATTACATATTGGCACTGTTATTTGCATTTACACAACTTTTATTTGCTTTTTTTGGACAAGAAACATTATTGTTCGTTTTTGAAACGTTTAGTTCGTTTGGGAATATATTTGTATTCGGTATGTTAATTTTCAGTATCGTATTTTATTTGCAACAGTATTTTTATATGCAAAAACAAAAATAAGGATTATATACAGGTTTTTGTAGCAAATATAAAGTATGTTACAATAAAATCACATAGTACTTGATGTTATTGGAGGAATTCCTGTGAGTGAAAAAGAGAAAGAATTTGCTGTCATTGGGCTTGGGCGTTTTGGTGGAAGTATTTGCCGTGAACTAGCGCAATTAGGTATGGAAGTAATGGCAATTGATTCAGATGAAGATAAAATTAATGAGTTTGCAAATATTGCTTCGCATGCTGTAATTGCGGATTCAACAGATGAGATGGTATTAAAAAGTCTTGGTATCCGTAACTTTGACCATGTGGTCGTTGCTATTGGAGATAATTTAAATTCAAGTATTTTAACAACGTTAATTTTGAAAGAATTAGGTGTGAAAAATATTACTGTGAAAGCTCAAAATGACTACCATGAAAAAGTGTTAAGTAAAATAGGGGCAGATCATATTGTGCATCCAGAACGAGATATGGGAAAAAGGATTGCTAATAATATTGCATCAAGTAATGTGTTAGATTACCTAGAGCTTTCAGATGAGCATAGTATTGTAGAGATTATTGCAAATAAGAAAATTGATGGGCACTCTTTAATTGAATTAGACATTCGTGCGAAGTTTGGTTTGAATATTGTAGCAATTAAACGTGGCAAAGAAGTTATCGTATCTCCTCGAGCTACAGAAAATATTCAAGCAGGAGATATATTAATTGTAATTGGTCATGACGATGAAGTAGATCGTTTTAAGCATTTTTTAAGATAAGAGAAAAGGACAATGCCAAGAAGGCATTGTCCTTTTTCTTATATTTCCATAATGATTGGTAAAATCATTGGACGACGTTTCGTTTTTTCGTATAGGAATGGTGCTAATGTGTCTGTAATCTCATTTTTAATTTCAGACCATTGTGTTGTTTTTCGCTCCATTACTTTTTCTAAATGTGTTGTAATTAATGTTTGTGCATCATTGATTAAATCGCTGCTTTCACGCATATAAACGAAACCACGTGAGATGATATCAGGTCCTGCTGCAACTTTAAATTCTTTCATATCAATGCTTACAACTACAATTACAAGCCCTTCTTCAGAAAGAATGCGACGATCACGTAATACGATATTACCGATATCTCCAATACCGTTTCCATCGATATAGACAGAACTAGATGGGATTTTTCCAGCTACGCTTGCTTCGTCAGAACGTAAAGCAAGAACATCTCCATTATCCATAATGAAACAATTTTCTTCTGGAATACCACAATCATTAGCTAATTTCATATGCATACGTTGCATACGATACTCACCATGAATTGGCATGAAATATTTCGGCTTAATAAGACGTAGCATCAACTTCTGTTCTTCTTGTCCACCGTGTCCACTCGTATGAATATTTGAGAGTTTACCATGGATTACATCAGCGCCAGCGCGGTACAACATGTTAATTGTACGACTTACGCTAATTGTATTGCCTGGAATTGGTGAAGAAGAGAAAACAACTGTATCGCCAGGGATAATTTGAATTTGACGATGTGTACCATTAGCAATACGTGAAAGTGCTGCCATCGGCTCACCTTGACTACCTGTACATAAAATAACAACTTTATTAGCTGGTAGGCGGTTTAGCTGAGATGTATCTATGAATGTATCCTTTGGACATCGTATATAACCAAGGTTTTGTCCGATTTCAATAGCAGCTTCCATACTTCGACCGAAAACAGCCACTTTACGATTGTTTTCAACAGCAGCCTCAACAACTTGTTGTAAGCGATGTATATTCGATGCAAAGGTTGCGAATATAATACGACCTTCTACTTTGCGGAATATATCTTGAATACTATCACCAACGCGGCGTTCAGACATCGTAAAGTTCGGAACTTCACTGTTTGTACTATCAGATAGGAGACAAAGTACACCGTCTTTTCCGATTTCGGCCATTTTAGTTAAATCTGCTGGCTCACCGACTGGTGTGAAATCGAACTTGAAATCACCAGTATGAACGACTTGTCCTTGAGGTGTTTTTACAACAACTCCGTATGAATCTGGAATACTGTGAGTTGTACGGAAGAAGGAAACAGATGTCTTTTTAAATTTAATAACATCATCTTCTTGAATTTCATAAAGTTTCGCTTTACGAAGTAATCCGTGCTCTTCTAATTTGTTTTTTATTAGCGCAATTGCTAATTTACCGCCGTAAATTGGAATGTTCACTTGACGTAATAGGTAAGGGATTCCACCGATATGATCTTCGTGACCATGTGTAATGAATAATCCTTTAATTTTATCTTCGTTTTGCACAAAATAAGTGTAATCTGGTATTACATAATCGATTCCGAGAAGTTCGTCTTCTGGAAACTTAATTCCAGCATCAATTATAATAATTTCATCTTGAAATTGAACAGCATATGTATTTTTACCGATTTCACCAAGTCCACCTAGAGCAAAAACGGCAACTTGATCGTTTTTTAGAAATTTCATATGACTATACAATCTCCGCTAATGTTAAATCAGCGTTTTGTTTTTCATATTCAAGATGAGCGCCAGTAACAGACTGAACAAACTCGATATTATATGCGAACTTCTGTAATTTTGTACGAACATCCTTTTCAGACGTAGCCTCTAAATATAAAACTTTTGTATTTTCACGTACTGGGACCTCAGTTAATTTTTCTTGATAAAATACTTTAAAAATCATTTGGAAAACCTCTCCTTGTCTATGTTTTGCATTATCTGTTACTTATTATAAAGCAAACAGTCACGATTTTCATGTTTTTTCGAATGAGAATGAAGAAAAAGCCCGAAATGGGCACAATTTAAGCGATTGTCTTTTTACGGACTAGATCATTTAAATAACGCTTGAGCTTTTTCTTCAGCTTCTTCAGCATGATTACTCCTTCCTTTCCTTATTTGAAACATGCATATTACTAGTGATAACTTCGCCCTCCGTACAAGAAAGAAGAGTAGAAGTGAATTATGAATCTTGTCCTTTCAAGTACAGTGTAAGTTATCTTGTAGTAACGATTAGTAGCCGTTAGTTATAGCTATAGTATGAGAAAGAATGGAAGAGAAAATTCATCCGAACAAGTATCCACATTTTTTACTAATATTATATGCGTATTCCATAAATAAGGTCAGAAAGTGAACGCTTTCTTCACAGATGTTTAATATGTTATACTTTTTTTTGGAATTTGAAAAGTGATAACCAAAATAGGAATATAGAGTGCCAGAAAGGATTTTGACAAATGAATGATAAAATTGTCTTTTTTGATATTGATGGAACATTATTAGATCATGATAAAAAAATTCCGCAATCTACACGAGATGCAGTACGACATTTACAAGAAAAAGGAGTGCATGTAGCGATTGCGACAGGACGTGCTCCATTTATGTTTGAAGATATTCGGAAGGAACTTAATATTCATAACTATGTCAGTTTTAATGGACAGTACGTTGTGTTTGAAGATGAGGTGATATTTAACAATCCATTACATCCAGCTGCTCTACATAAGTTTACTGAGTTTGCAAAACAAGAAGGATATCCCCTTGTATATCTTGATCATCAAGAACTGAAAGCGACAGTAGAATATCATGATTATGTGAAAGAGGGGTTTGGGAGCTTACACTTTAAGCATCCAGCATATGAGCCTGAGTTTTATGAGGAACGCGATATATATCAAACGCTTCTTTTTTGTGAAGTAAATGAAGAAGAAAAGTTTATTCATCAGTATCCGGATTTTCATTTTATACGTTGGCATGCATATTCAATGGATATTATTCCTAATGGTGGCTCTAAGGCAAAAGGAATTGAGAAATTTATTGAGAAATTAGGGTTTAACCGTGAACAAGTATATGCATTTGGGGACGGATTAAATGATTTAGAAATGATTGAAGCAGTAGGAACAGGAATTGTGATGGGGAATGGTCATGAGGACTTGAAAAAACTAGCTAATTATGTGACAAAAGATGTTAGTGAAGACGGTATTTATCATGGGTTGAAATGGGCTGGGTTGTTGTAAGTGGATATGGAACCCATTTCATATAAGTAAAAAGGCGGAAGTTAAATCTTCCGCCTTTTTACTTATCGCTCTAGAGGTTTTGAATCATCAGGAGCTGCAAATGGATTGTCTTTATTAATATGGTCATAGAACATAACACCATTTAAATGGTCGATTTCATGTTGGAATACAATTGCCGGTAACCCTTTTAATCGTAGTTTTACGTCTTCACCGTTAATAGTTGTGGCTCTCACCGTAATCCTTGTGTAACGAGGAACATAACCAGGTACTTCACGGTCTACAGATAGACACCCTTCACCACTTGGTAAATGTGTACGTTCAACAGAATGACTAATAATTTTTGGATTAAATAATGCGTAACTATATAACGTATCATTTGTATCGGTCACATGAACAGCGATCATTTTCTTTGAAACACCGATTTGCGGAGCTGCTAATCCTATTCCAGGGCGTAAATTATATTTTTCAGCCATTTCAGGGTCTTGGCTATTTATTACAAATTCGATCATTTCTTTAAGGGTATTTGTATCTTCTTCGCTTGCTGGTAATGAAACTTCTTCTGCGACTTCTCGCAAAATAGGATTTCCTTCGCGAATTACATCATTCATTGTAAGCATATGTAATCTCTCCTTTCTTCTTTAGTCTACCAAAGGAGATAAAAAAAGTCATTGGCAAGTAAGGTAGGGCTACTTGGAAACAAATCTTCTATAGATAAGTTATGTACATAATAAAAAGAAAAGACGGCAAAGCCGTCTGTTTCTTTCCATAGTTGTTTCATTTTACATTAGCGAATGCAAGCAGCACCAACGATAATTAAAAGGATAAACAACACAACGATTAATGCGAAGCCGCACCCAGATCCGCCGCAAGAACCGCCATAACCGTAGGAAGGATATGAACAAGTCGTTGGATAGCAATATGAGTATCCGTACATGAGATGACCTCCTTTATCATTTCCCGCTAATACTGCGGTTACTTTAATGTATGGAGTAGCAGTAAGGAATGTATGGGTGTTCACCTAGAAAAGGGAGAAGAGTTTGCATATTTTTATTGGGAAGAGAGAAAAACTAAGAAGAATTAAATCGTTTACATATTATTCTAAGAGCAAAAACAAGCTAAAAAGGGAATAATATAACAGTAGGTTAATGCTTACTAATACAGATGTGAAAAATAAAAACACGTTTGTGTAGAGGAAACCTGCATATTATTTATAAAAAAACGTATTCAAAGTAATTGACATCGTAATTAGAATAGTTGTAAACTAAAAAACGTGATCAAGATTGTATTAATATGTTTCTGAAAAAACATTAGTACAGATTGTTAGGTACACAAAATTATTCTCAACCGACAGACAAATTTGTTGGTTTACATTGTTGCGTTTTCAGTCTAGCTAATAGATAGTGAAAGCGTTTCAGAATATGGTTCAAGAGAGGAAGAGGTGAACGGAATGGGTACTAAAACAAAAAAGACCCTATTTAATGTTGATGAGCAAATGAAAGCTATCGCAGCTCAATTTGAAACATTACAAATTTTAAATGAAAAAGGCGAAGTTGTGAATGAAGCAGCTATGCCTGAATTATCTGATGATCAATTAAAAGAATTAATGCGCCGTATGGTGTATACTCGCGTACTAGATCAACGTTCTATTTCTTTAAACCGTCAAGGACGTTTAGGTTTCTACGCACCAACAGCTGGACAAGAGGCTTCTCAATTAGCAAGTCATTTCGCACTTGAAGCAGAAGATTTCATCTTACCAGGATATCGTGATGTTCCACAATTAGTATGGCATGGTTTACCATTATACCAAGCATTCTTATTCTCTCGTGGACATTTCATGGGTAACCAAATGCCTGAGAATGTAAATGCACTTGCTCCGCAAATTATCATCGGTGCGCAAATCATCCAAACTGCTGGTGTTGCGTTAGGTATGAAATTACGTGGTAAAAAATCTGTTGCAATTACTTACACTGGTGACGGTGGTGCTTCACAAGGTGACTTCTACGAAGGTATGAACTTTGCGGGCGCATTCAAAGCTCCAGCAATCTTCGTTGTTCAAAACAACCGTTATGCAATCTCTACTCCAGTAGAAAAGCAATCTGCAGCTAAAACTGTAGCACAAAAAGCAGTAGCAGCAGGTATTTACGGAATTCAAGTAGACGGTATGGATCCACTAGCTGTATACGCAGCAACTGCTTTCGCTCGTGAGCGCGCAGTAAATGGTGAAGGTCCTACTTTAATCGAGACTTTAACATTCCGTTACGGTCCACATACAATGGCTGGTGATGACCCAACTCGTTACCGTACAAAAGACATCGAAAACGAATGGGAACAAAAAGATCCAATCGTACGTTTCCGTGCTTTCTTAGAAAACAAAGGCCTATGGTCTCAAGAAGTAGAAGAGAAAGTAATCGAAGAAGCAAAAGAAGATATCAAACAAGCAATTGCTAAGGCTGACCAAGCTCCAAAACAAAAAGTTACTGATCTAATGGAAATCATGTACGAAAAAATGCCTTACAACTTAGCTGAACAATATGAAATTTACAAAGAAAAGGAGTCGAAGTAAGCCATGGCTCAAATGACAATGATTCAAGCAATCACTGATGCTTTACGCGTTGAAATGAAAAATGACCCTAACGTACTTGTGTTTGGTGAAGACGTTGGTGTAAACGGCGGTGTATTCCGTGCTACTGAAGGTTTACAAGCTGAATTCGGTGAAGATCGTGTAATGGATACTCCACTTGCAGAGTCTGGTATTGGTGGACTTGCAGTTGGACTTGCACTTGAAGGATTCCGTCCAGTTCCAGAAATCCAATTCTTCGGTTTCGTTTATGAAGTAATGGATTCAATTTCTGGTCAATTAGCTCGTATGCGTTACCGTTCTGGTGGACGTTGGACTGCTCCAGTAACAGTTCGCTCTCCATTCGGTGGTGGTGTTCATACTCCTGAACTACATGCTGATAGCTTAGAAGGATTAGTGGCTCAACAACCTGGTCTAAAAGTTGTTATTCCATCTACTCCATACGATGCAAAAGGTCTTTTAATCTCTGCGATTCGTGACAACGATCCAGTTATCTACTTAGAGCATATGAAATTGTACCGTTCATTCCGTCAAGATGTACCAGAAGGCGAATACACAATTGATTTAGGTAAAGCTGATATCAAACGTGAAGGTACAGATGTATCTGTTATCGCTTATGGTGCTATGGTTCACGCTGCATTAAAAGCTGCTGAAGAACTTGAAAAAGAAGGTATCTCTTTAGAGGTTGTTGACTTACGTACAGTTCAACCATTAGATATCGAAACAATTATCGCTTCTGTTGAAAAAACAGGCCGCGTAGTTGTAGTTCAAGAAGCTCAAAAACAAGCTGGTATTGCAGCTAACATTGTAGCGGAAATTAATGACCGTGCAATCTTAAACTTAGAAGCTCCAGTTGTACGTGTTGCAGCTGCTGATACAGTATTCCCATTCTCTCAAGCTGAGAGCGTATGGTTACCAAACCATAAAGATATTGTTGAAGCTGTTAACAAAGTAATGAACTTCTAATTTTTAGCTTTTCATGTGCAAGAGAAATCAGCACATGCTGGTTTCTTTTGTACATATTCTATAATAATGAAATGAATCAGGGGGCTGAATTCCGTGGCATTTGAATTTAAACTACCAGATATCGGTGAAGGTATCCACGAAGGTGAAATCGTAAAATGGTTTATTAAACCAGGCGATGAAGTAAATGAAGACGATGTACTTCTTGAAGTGCAAAATGATAAAGCAGTAGTAGAAATCCCTTCTCCTGTTAAAGGTAAAGTACTTGAAGTACTTGTAGAAGAAGGAACAGTTGCAATTGTAGGAGATACATTAATTAAATTTGATGCTCCTGGATACGAAAACCTTAAATTTAAAGGTGACGATCATGATGCAGCTCCAAAAGCTGAAGAAGCAGCAGTAGAAGCTCCAGCAGCGGAAGCTACTCCAGCAGCAACTGCAGAAGTAGTAAATGAGCGCGTAATCGCTATGCCATCTGTTCGTAAATATGCTCGTGAAAAAGGTGTAGACATTCATAAAGTAGCTGGTTCTGGTAAGAACGGCCGCGTTGTGAAAGCTGACATCGATGCATTTGCAAATGGTGGACAAACTGTAGCAGCAACTGAGGCTCCAGCAGCAGTAGAAGCTACTCCAGCAGCAGCAGCGAAAGAAGAAGCACCAAAAGCACAACCAATCCCAGCTGGTGAATATCCAGAAACTCGTGAGAAAATGAGTGGTATCCGTAAAGCAATTGCGAAAGCAATGGTTAACTCTAAGCATACAGCTCCTCACGTAACATTAATGGATGAAGTAGATGTAACAGAACTTGTTGCTCACCGTAAGAAGTTCAAAGCTGTTGCAGCTGACAAAGGTATTAAATTAACTTACCTTCCATACGTTGTAAAAGCTTTAACATCTGCATTACGTGAATTCCCAATGTTGAATACTGCTTTAGACGATGCTTCTCAAGAAATCGTTCATAAACATTACTTCAACATCGGTATCGCAGCTGATACAGACAAAGGTCTATTAGTACCAGTTGTTAAAGATACAGATCGTAAATCTATCTTCACTATCTCTAACGAGATCAATGAACTTGCTGGTAAAGCACGTGAAGGTCGTTTAGCTCCAACTGAAATGAAAGGTGCTTCTTGCACAATTACAAACATTGGTTCTGCAGGTGGACAATGGTTCACTCCAGTTATCAATCACCCAGAAGTAGCAATCCTTGGTATCGGCCGTATCGCTGAGAAACCAGTTGTGAAAAACGGTGAAATCGTTGCAGCTCCAGTATTAGCATTATCTCTAAGCTTTGACCATCGTTTAATTGACGGCGCAACTGCTCAAAAAGCATTAAACCAAATTAAACGTTTATTGAATGACCCACAATTATTAGTAATGGAGGCGTAATAACAATGGTAGTAGGAGATTTCCCAATTGAATTAGATACAGTCGTTGTTGGTGCAGGTCCTGGTGGATACGTTGCGGCAATTCGTGCAGCACAATTAGGTCAAAAGGTAGCAATTATTGAAAAAGCTAACCTTGGTGGCGTATGCTTAAACGTTGGATGTATTCCTTCAAAAGCGTTAATCAATGCAGGTCATCGTTATGAGAATGCAATGCATTCTGATGACATGGGTATCACTGCAGAGAACGTAAAAGTTGACTTTACAAAAGTTCAAGAATGGAAAAACGGCGTAGTTAAGAAATTAACTGGCGGTGTTGAAGGCCTTCTTAAAGGTAACAAAGTTGAAATCATTCGCGGTGAAGCTTACTTCGTAGATGCTAACACATTACGCGTAATGACTGAAGATGCAGCTCAAACTTATACGTTTAAAAATGCTGTTCTTGCAACTGGTTCTACACCAATCGAAATTCCTGGATTCAAATACTCTAAACGTGTTATCAACTCTACGGGTGCATTAAGCTTACCTGAAATTCCTAAAAAACTTGTTGTAATCGGCGGCGGTTATATCGGTATGGAATTAGGAACTGCATATGCTAACTTCGGTACAGAAGTTACTGTAGTAGAAGCTGGCGACGAAATCTTAGCTGGTTTTGAAAAAGCAATGAGCTCTGTTGTTAAGCGTGCCCTTCAGAAAAAAGGCAACGTAAATATCCATACAAAAGCTATGGCTAAAGGCGTTGAAGAAACAGAAACTGGCGTAACAGTTAGCTTCGAAGTTAACGGTGAAGTAAAAACTGTAGAAGCAGATTACGTATTAGTAACTGTAGGTCGTCGTCCAAATACTCAAGAAATCGGTCTTGAGCAAGTTGGAGTTAAAATGACTGACCGCGGTATCATCGAAATCGATGAGCAATGCCGTACAAATATTTCAAACATCTATGCAATCGGTGATATCGTTCCTGGACCACCATTAGCTCACAAAGCTTCTTACGAAGGTAAAGTAGCTGTTGAAGCAATTAGTGGCCATGCATCAGCAATCGATTACATCGGAATTCCTGCAGTATGCTTCACTGATCCAGAATTAGCATCTGTTGGTTACACTAAGAAACAAGCTGAAGAAGCAGGAATGGCAGTAACTGTATCTAAGTTCCCATTCGCTGCAAACGGTCGTGCGTTATCATTAAACAGCACTGACGGTTTCTTACAACTTGTAACACGTAAAGAAGATGGTCTTCTTGTAGGTGCACAAGTTGCAGGTGCAGGCGCTTCTGATATTATCTCTGAGATTGGTTTAGCTATCGAAGCTGGAATGACAGCGGAAGATATCGCTCAAACAATCCATGCTCACCCAACATTAGGTGAAATCACAATGGAAGCAGCTGAAGTTGCTCTTGGAATGCCAATTCACATTGTAAAATAATTTAAGTAATGTAAATAACCCATCTCTTATTTTAAGAGATGGGTTATTTTTATTTCCATAAAATGAGTTGCAAGGTCTTTATATGTACTTGTCGAATGAATATATAATACTTTAATGAACTGTTAAAACATATGTTACTTTAAAAGTGGTATATATGCCCTCGTATAATATGTAATTGATTCAAATTTAACCCCATATATTAATAAAATAGAGCATGTCAAAGGAGAAGGTTCCATGAAAATATTACATGTTATATTTTATCATTTTCTACTATGGAGTGGTTTTTTCATTGTATTATCATTATCAAATGGAGATAAATTCCATTACAAAGTAATTCTCTTTTTCGTATTTCTTTATTTAGCGTATGTGATAGCATGTTTTGTATTACACGTCAGGAAACGGGCTCTATTTCTTACGTGTTCAAATTGTATACTTTTTTTTATCATATTATCGATTTTTTAAGTTAGCGTTTATAGAAATACATTGTTCTTCCATTAAATAATTGTAACTCTCCTTCTAATTTCTTCGCTAGAAAACGGCTAAATTCGTTTGCTTTTCCTTTATCACCGAATGTTGCTGTAGTGGGTAAAGAAATCTGAATGAAAGATTGTTCATTTTCTATCCCGATTCCAACATAAATTGAATCATATCGATCGTGACTAGATTGAAGTTTTAATGTTGTTGCTGATGTATCTAATATTTCATAAGGAAAAGCTGTATTTGTATAAGTATAATTAATTTGATCACCAGTCTTGGAGGTGATGGTTTTATAGTAATGAAAAAGGTGTTTTACATCTTCTATTGAAACAGATTGTTTATTGGATTTAGGTACAAGTGTGATAAAGGCATGTTGCATATAAATTCCCCCTAGCTTAGTAGAATAATATAATTCTACATCCTACTGAATTTTTTGACAATTAAAAGGAGTATTACTTTTTTTGTTTAATATATTTATGAGTAGGAAGTGTTACTTAGAAAGGTGGAAACTAATGTTTGAAAAATTGTATGATGAGCATGAAAGTGTGAAGGTACGATTTTTAGGGTTTATGACGCATGATACACGCTATGATTTTGGAGTTATTTATACAAATATGTTTTTTGGAAAGCCACTCATTGTTTGCATGCAAACAGGAAGATCGACTTTGCTTGGACAAGATGATGTGGAGAATGTTCAATATATACAAGAAACTTTTAAGTTAGGATCGGAAGAGGAAGCCGAGGAGGTAGCTCAGTTTTTTAAATTTCTTGTTCCGTCTACATCTTTACATGCGGAGTATGAAGAATAATTAATGAGAAACAGTCGTACGTATGGATATGGCTGTTTTTTCATGTTAATATCGCATACTAATTAAAATTAAAAATATTTAATGTGTTATACTAAAAACCTATTGACGTAAAAAGTATAACATATTAAAATAAAGACAGAAAGTTAAGCGGTTACAAAAGTTTTTGGGATTATAAACTTAGGGGGAAATGAAAAATGGGAACAATCGTATGTCAAGATTGTGAAGGTACAATTGCACACTTCGAGGATGAGAAAGTAACGGTACTTTACGGAAAATGTGGATCTTGCGGATGTGATCACACAGAGCATACAAAAGCCCAATAATTGATAGGAAATGGACAGCTAAAAGTTTTTAGGACCATAAACTTAGGGGGAAATGAAAAATGGGAACAATCGTATGTCAAGTTTGCGAAGGAACAATCGCACATTTTGAGGATGAGAAAACGACAGTACTTTATGGGAAGTGTGGATCAAATTGTGACTGTGCTAGTAGAGACAATGCGAAAGCTTAATCATATATAAGTAGATTATTCTTAAAACTCAGGGGGACATGAAAATGGGAACAATCGTATGCCAAGTTTGTGAAGGAACAATCGCACATTTTGAAGATGAAAAATCAACAGTACTTTATGGGAAGTGTGGATCTCATTGCGAATGTGACCATAAAGAACATACAAAAGCTTAATGATAAGAGAAAACGCCTACTTGTGTAGGCGTTTTTTTAATAGATTGTAGTTGTATGTCCAACTGTTGCAACGATTGCATCATCTCTAATAGGGATAAATCCTATTGCTGTTTGTGGCGTGTTAGGAGAAGTGTAGTGACTCATAATACGACTATCAATACGAGTAATAAAATCGGTCAAATAAGCTGAAATAAAAGCGTAAGGAATCCTTCGTTCATTTAATGAATAAATAATTTCCTCTTTCGTTTTTACGCCTACACCATGTCCGTAAAAAAAGGAATTTCCTAGATAAATTGTGTTTTCTCCTTGCCACTCAATCGTAGCTGGATTCACTTGTGGGTTTTTAAAGTAAACGAGGTCACCTGGAACGATATCGCCACTTGTTTTTGTTATGAGCTTTAAGTCGCGATCGTAGTCCCATGTATAAAGTAAAAGGTTCGCGAATAGACGGTTGAAAGTTTCTTCCTCATATAATGCTAGTAATGCTTTGTAAAAAATGATAATCATTGCGGTGGCGCATTCAGTTCCATATAGTTTTCCATTTTTAAAAATATCTTGGATGGCAATAGAGGGTGGTACGTTTGGAAGTAGTTGAAACCCTCCAAGTGATGTTCTTTCCCAAAACTGAGGGTTGCAAAAAGATTGTTGAAATGTACGAAACTGAAAGCCACTTTGAAAAAGTTCTAGCGCGGAAGTAATGATATTAACTCGTAAATTAAGATCAAAGCTGAGTTCATCAGCTGTTCGGAAGGAATAAACTTCTTGATTTCCCGCCATTATGGATAAAATTTGTTGTTTCTCAGCTGCAAATGGCTCATATTCATTTGTGATATAAGGGTGTACAATAGAACGGCCTATCACAATCATAATGGTATCCCCACCTATACGTTACATTCTTTAGTATCGTATGAGGAAAAGAAAAAAAGGTGAAAGAAAAGCCTATCAACTGATAGGCTTGTATTCTTTAATAACACGTAATGTTTGTAATGTCATATCTTCTGGGCCTTGTACAGGTAACCCAGCTTCTAAATTTTTACGAATATACTCTAAGTTTTCTTGTGTAATAATTTCCCCCGGAGTAAAGATTGGAATCCCTGGCGGATAAACCATAACAAAATCAGCTATAATACGACCTGCTGCGTTTTCAAATGGAATGACTTCCGTTTCTGAATAAAAAGCATCTCTAGGAGAAAGTGCTAGCACAGGTATTTCGGGTATTTCTACTTGTACTTGAACACCTTTATCCGCTCTATTTCTAAATGTTGCTGCTAAATCTTGTAATGCTCTAATAAGTATATTTGTTTCACTTTCTGTATCACCAAAAGTGACAAGACAAAGTATATTATATAAATCAGAGAGTTCGACTTCAATGTTGAAATGTTCTCTAAGCCATACTTCAGCCTGATGGCCTGTAATACCTAAATCTTTTACAGATACAATTATCTTTGTAGGATCATAGTTAAAAGTAGCATCTGTGCCTAGCATCTCTTTTCCAGGACAATAAAGATGCTCAATAACATTTATAGCATCACGAACATGTTCAGCTAATTGTATTGTTTGTTCTATGAGAGCTTTTCCTTCTGTAGCAAGACGTTTTCTAGCAACATCAAGTGATGCTAACAAAATGTAAGAAGTTGATGTAGTCGTAAGCATGCTAATAATGGATTGAACATGTTTTACGTTAACAAGACCCTCTTTTACATTAAGAATAGAGCTTTGGGTTAAAGACCCTCCTAATTTGTGAACACTTGTTGCTGCCATATCTGCACCCGCTTGCATAGCAGACATCGGCAGTTCATCATGAAAATGGATATGAACACCGTGAGCTTCATCAACAAGTACAGGAATATCGTAAGAATGAGCTAATTCTACAATCTGCTCTAAGTCTGCAGCAAACCCAAAATATGTTGGATTTATAACAAGTAAACCTTTCGCATCTGAGTGCTCTTCAAGAGCCTTTTTGACAGATTGAATTGTAATCCCATGTGAAATACCGAGCTTCGGATCAATCTCAGGATGCATGAAAATTGGTTTTGCACCTGAGAAAATAATAGCTGACATTACTGATTTATGCACATTTCGTGGCACGAGGATTTTATCCCCAGGACCGCAAACGCTCATCACCATTGTCATAATTGCACCACTTGTACCTTGAATAGAAAAGAATGTATGATCTGCACCGAAAGCAGCGGCTGCTAAATCCTGTGCTTCTTTAATCATACCCTTTGGATGATGTAAATCATCGAGCGGCGCAATATTAATTAAATCAATTGCTAATGCATTATGCCCAATAAATTCGCGAAATGTAGGATCCATGCCTTGTCCTTTTTTATGACCAGGAATATGGAATTGAATTGGATTTCGCTTACTGTGCTCAACTAAAGCGGTAAACAATGGTGTTTCGTATTGGGACAATCTATACACCCCTTCTTCTTTGTAATATTTATTAGAGTTTGTTTTATATGATTTCATCTCATTCTAAAAGGAAATTAAGATGACATACTTTTAGAACGTGACTTGTTTTTCTGCCATTCACAAAAGCCTTTTTGGGGATGGTAGTCTCACTTTATTTTCTATAAAACAAAAGCATTATATCACCAATAATTATAGATGTATAGAAAAAATTCATTTTCAAGGTGAGTATGTTTAATAGTTATATTTAAAATACCGCAAAGAGGAAGACAATTCCATTGAAATGGATAAATGGTGTATAATGCAGAGTGGCTATAGTGAAGAATAAAAGTTTCTCTTAAAGGTAGCATAATGGAAAAAGAAAGAATACTGAATGAGGTGCAAAAATGGAATATCAATATCCACTTGACTACGATTGGTCAAATGAAGAAATGGTAGCAGTTGTAAAGTTTTATGAAGCGATTGAAAAGGTATATGAAAAAGGAGTTTTGAGAGAAGATTTGATGGAATTATATCGTCGTTTTAAAGAGATTGTGCCATCGAAGGCAGCGGAGAAAAAAATAGATAAAGAATTTCAAGAAGTAAGTGGATATTCTATATATCGTGCGATTCAAAAAGCAAAAGAAGTAGCGGAACAAAAGATTGTAAAAATGTAAAAAAATTTTGAAAAATAAAATACAAAGTGCTATAATGTGATAACAACTAAAAACGGACAATATAAATTGTCCGTTTTCTGCTATCGATTACAAAGTGCATATAAAGGAAGGAGTGATTGCATCGTAGATTCAATCTTAGCAAGGAATTGTTCGTTGGTCATTGCTGAAAACTCCTCTGGTGATATATGAATACCGACTAATAATTCTGCTTTTTTCACAGTAGCTAAACGTTCAATCATCTTTTGTAAGTCTTCCGTTTCAAGCGTTTCATGTAATTTTACACCTGGTTTAGTATGGTCAATGGACCAAACGAAGTCATTTGGAATATTTGTTTTTAAATCATTTAAATGTTCTAAGAAGGCGTGAGCCGTCTCCACTTTTTGTGGACACTCATAGATTAAACCAAAGTATATGAAGGCATGAGTACCCCATAAACCAATTTGAAAGTGTGGTAACATTTTATATCCACGTTTATTTGTTGAAAAAGCAACCCAAGTATCGTTTGGTGGATTGACTTTGCGGCGTGCATGTTTTGCTACATGGTAGAAAAAGTTTTCATCAGTTTGTTGTGATAAATATTCTGCAAACTGTTCCCCTAAAGCTTCTAGCTTAGGATGAATATTCGTTTTAATTGCGCTCATTCGTTCTTCAAGACCATCAACAGTAAAGACTTCAAAATCAGTTGATGTGAATGTTTGTAGTGTCATGATTGTTCCTCCAACTCCTATTTTGTTTTAATTTTAGCATAGCTTGTACTATTCATAAAAAAAACAGCACAAAAAAATTTAAATAAAAAAATATAATTTTGTTGCATAGATGATTTATCCAACATAGTATAGTATAAAACAAAAAATCAGAAAATTGAATCAATTCTAGTCCGAGGGCAGACGAATATTGGGAGGAGGCAAAAAAATGAGACAGGTGATTAATGCGTTAAAGAGAACAGATGCTGAAAAAAGAATTCCGGTGCTACGTTTGGAGCTAGATTATGAATTAGCAACTTTATATGATGCGATGATGGAGAACGACAAACAGAAAAAAGAAGAGTGCGTACAAAAATTAGAAGTGTTAAGACTTGAAATGATTCGTTTAGAAGCGTAATAATAGTATATGTATAAAAAATTAGTTGGTGCGAACCTTATAAAGGGTTCGTTTTTTCTGTGAACAGTATAGATCGGAGTGTTTAAACATGCAAGAGGTATGGAAAGACATCGATACACACGCGAAACAGTGGATTCGAGAAGCGGGAGAACGTTTAATGGCTTCACTGAAAAAAGCACTTATTATAGAAACAAAATCCAATGCAGCTGATTTAGTAACGAACATGGATCGAGAAACGGAGCAGTTTTTAATTGGGAAAATTAAAGAAACATTCCCGG
Source organism: Bacillus sp. H1a (assembly GCF_000633475.1). Taxonomy (NCBI): domain Bacteria; kingdom Bacillati; phylum Bacillota; class Bacilli; order Caryophanales; family Bacillaceae; genus Bacillus; species Bacillus sp. H1a. The sequence goes on from NZ_AYMH01000013.1 coordinate 37,596, forward strand.
CTCATAATATTTTAGGAGAAGAGGGCTACGGAGATGAGATTACTTCTTCTAATGGGGTTGTTTGGTTAATTGATCCAATTGACGGCACGATGAACTTTGTTCATCAAAAAAGGAATTTCGCAATCTCAATTGGGATTTATGAGAACGGTATTGGAAAGATTGGTCTTATTTATGATCCAGTTCATGACGAATTGTATCATGCGGTAAAGGGAAATGGCGCTTTTTGTAATGATTTATCTATTCCTCCGCTGGAAGAAGGAACAGTAGAACAGGGAATTATAGCTCTAAATGCGGTATGGCTTACCGAAAACCCATTACTTAATATGGAAAAAATGATGAGGCTCGTTAAGAAAGCGAGAGGTACGAGGTCTTATGGTTGTGCAGCGTTAGAAATGGTATATGTTGCAACGGGAAGATTAGATGCATATGTAACACCGCGCTTATCGCCGTGGGATTTTGGCGGGGGACAGATTATTGTAGAAGAAGTTGGCGGTAAAGTGACAACGTTTTTAGGAACGCCTCTTTCCATTGTAGAGAAAAGCAGCGTGTTAGTTGCAAAACCAGGGGTATACGAAGAATTATTCCCACTTGTATCTCAGTAACAAAAAAAGTAAGAGGCATAAAGGAGCTTCTTACTTTTTAATGTTATTGCGATTTACGCATTTTTCTTTTTGTTACAAAACCGTATCCAACTGTAACAAATGTGCCGATAATGCAAATAATAATGCCGATGGGACTATTTTCAGCAATCATAATTCCGATACCAATTAAGAAGATAACACCGATAATTGCTGTTAATAAAAAGCGATATTGAATGTGTTCCATTTCTTCACCCTCCAATCTCATTTTACTTTCACAAAAGTAAGAATACAACTATATTTTCATTCTTGATTTTATTTTGATTGCCATTGTATCCCCTTCGCTCTTATAATAGAGAAGGATTAAAAAGACATTAGGAGTTGGACATGTTGAAAAAACGACAAGATTTACGAAATATAGCAATTATTGCCCACGTTGACCATGGTAAAACAACACTTGTTGACCAGTTATTACGTCAAGCGGGGACGTTCCGTGCGAATGAACACATTGAAGAACGCGCAATGGACTCAAATGATCTAGAAAGAGAACGTGGTATTACAATTTTAGCGAAGAATACTGCGATTCACTATGAAGATAAAAGAATTAACATTTTAGATACACCTGGTCACGCTGACTTCGGTGGAGAAGTAGAACGTATCATGAAAATGGTTGATGGTGTTCTACTTGTTGTTGATGCATATGAAGGTTGTATGCCACAAACACGATTTGTTTTAAAGAAAGCTCTTGAGCAAAATTTAACGCCAATCGTTGTTGTAAACAAAATTGACCGTGACTTCGCTCGCCCTGATGAAGTAGTTGATGAAGTAGTCGACTTATTCATCGAACTTGGTGCAAACGAAGATCAATTAGAGTTCCCAGTTGTATTTGCATCAGCAATGAACGGAACAGCAAGCTTAGATTCAAATCCAGCAAACCAAGAAGAGAATATGAAATCATTATTTGACACAATCGTTGAACATATTCCAGCACCAATTGATAATAGCGAAGAGCCACTTCAATTCCAAGTAGCACTTCTTGATTACAACGACTATGTTGGTCGTATCGGGGTTGGACGCGTATTCCGTGGTACAATGAAAGTAGGACAACAAGTTGCATTAATGAAGGTTGACGGAAGTGTAAAACAATTCCGTGTAACTAAATTATTTGGTTACATTGGATTAAAACGTCAAGAAATTGAAGAAGCAAAAGCTGGAGATTTAGTAGCTGTTTCAGGTATGGAAGACATTAACGTAGGTGAAACGGTATGTCCGGTTGAGCATGAAGAGGCTTTACCATTATTACGTATTGATGAGCCAACACTACAAATGACATTCCTTGTAAATAACAGTCCATTTGCAGGTCGTGAAGGTAAATACATTACATCTCGTAAAATTGAAGAGCGTCTTCGTTCACAATTAGAAACAGATGTAAGTTTACGTGTAGATAATACAGATTCTCCTGATGCATGGATCGTATCTGGACGTGGGGAATTACATCTATCTATCTTAATTGAAAATATGCGTCGTGAAGGTTATGAACTACAAGTATCTAAGCCTGAAGTAATTATTAAAGATGTTGATGGCGTGAGATGTGAGCCTGTAGAGCGCGTACAAATCGATGTACCTGAAGAATACACAGGTTCTATTATGGAATCTATGGGTGCACGTAAAGGTGAAATGTTAGATATGGTGAATAACGGAAACGGTCAAGTTCGCCTTACTTTCATGGTTCCAGCACGTGGTTTAATTGGTTACACAACAGAATTCTTAACATTAACTCGTGGTTACGGTATTTTAAACCATACATTCGATTGTTACCAACCAGTACATGCTGGACAAGTTGGTGGACGTCGTCAAGGTGTTCTAGTTTCACTTGAAACAGGAAAAGCATCACAATACGGTATTATGCAAGTTGAAGATCGCGGTGTAATCTTCGTTGAACCAGGTACAGAAGTATATGCTGGTATGATCGTTGGAGAACATACACGTGAGAATGATTTAACAGTTAACGTTGTAAAAATGAAACAACAAACTAACATTCGTTCTGCAACGAAAGATCAAACTTCAACAATGAAAAAACCACGCTTAATGACTTTAGAAGAGTCATTAGAGTACTTAAACGATGACGAGTTCTGTGAAGTAACTCCAGAATCAATTCGTTTACGTAAAAAGATTCTTGATAAGAGCGAGCGCGAAAGAGCTGCTAAGAAAAAGAAATCTGTTGAAGCGTAAAATAATAGAACAGCTACCTTTTATAAAGGTAGCTGTTTTTATTTTGTTTATTTTTTTAGAATATTTACTCTTTTTGTAGACAGTAATTTTTTTGCGGGTTAATCTAGTATTAAGTACATAAAGAGAATTTGTTTTCATGAGAAGGGGTGAAAGGTAGTGTTAGAAAGAATGTCATTTTTCGCGAAATTGTGCAAAGTCGATGAAAATCCAGAACTAGGGATGTGGTTGCTTTATGGAACAATTATTATATTAAGTGCACTTGTATATAATTTAGGATTCGCAAGGAAACTATCGGTACTGAAAAATATAGTGATATATACATCTTTAGCAATTGGATGCACGGTATTAACTTTCTTTGCAGTTTTTTTACCTGTTGGAGAAGGGCTCGTTGTGGCGGCAATTGTACTTGGAATTTATAAACTGCGTTTACGTCAAGCTAGACAACAAAAAGCAGGGTGAAAAGGGGGACTTCCATGCGCTCAGTACAAGATGCACTATATAATTGGTTAACAATTAAAACGGTTGCGGAAGCGCGCCCAGATGATAATGCCGCACAAGAAACGTATTTATTATTTCAAAATATGATATATGAAGAGCATAAATTAAGAAATGTAGAAGTTGAAAAGAACGAGGAAATGTATTTGATTACATATGAAATTGATGGGGAAATGAGGTGTGCAAGATTTCCAGTAGAAGCAATTGATTGTTTTTTGGATCAGATGAATCGTGAACCAGAAAAATACAAATAAGTCCTTATCTATATGATTAAGGACTTATTTACGATTTACCAATCGTCTTCTACTTTTTTATCACGATATAATCGGAAATTACCACTTGCATGGCGCTCCATAGTACGATCTGCAATTCGTTTCGTACATTCCATGCACATATATGTATGAATAGGGCGATTACGCAGTTTTTTTGCCATAGGATTTTCGTCATCTAACATATCTTTTTTATCACAAATCATACATTTGACTCTCATTTCGTCACCTCAATACGAATTCTATCAGTATAAGTATATCATGGAAGCATAATGTTTTTGAATAATAGCCGGAAAAAATAATATTTTCGCAATTCGAAAAATAAGTTATGATAAGGATATAGAAAGAATATTTGGAGGTGGAAATATGGCGAATGTAGTAGAGCCTACATTGACAGATGATTTAGTACAATCGTTACGTAAAGAATGTATCGTTATGATAGCAACGACAGATTTCGAAAAACAAATGCCTAACGTAAGTGCTATTTCTTGGGTATATGCAGTGAGTGAAACTAGTATTCGATTTGCGGTAGATCAACGCTCACGTATTGTGGAAAATATGCGGCATAATGCAGGGGTGGTTTTGACTATAATGGCGAATGAATCCGTATTTTCCATAAGTGGTGAAGGTGAAATTTTAACAGATAGAATGGAAGGGATTCCTCTGAAATTAACTGTAATAGAAGTAAATGTGCAAGAAGTTCGTGATGTTATGTTTTATGGAGCGAAACTTGCTACAGAACCAGCATATGAAAAAACATATGATCTTCGAGCTGCGAAAAAGCTTGATAGTCAAGTGTTAGTAGGCATGAAAGAATTATAAATGGAGTTAATAGGAAATTAGTTCATTAACTTTTGTAATTGAGTATTGTGATTTAATGTGAAAAATTATAATTAAAAGTAATATATTGAATAGAAATGAATAAAAAATAAAGAAAAGGTTTAATTTCTATGAATTTCGATTCTACCTCGTTTATACGGTACATATAATTATAACAATGGTTCGTCCATATTTTATGGATGAAACCCTTGTTCTACAAATTTAAAAGTGGAGTCAGGGGGTAACAGGTTGGATAAAATTTATGTGTTAGATACGAATGTACTTTTGCAGGATCCTTTATCTATTTTTTCATTTGAAACAAATGAAGTAGTGATTCCAGCAGTTGTATTAGAAGAGGTGGATTCGAAAAAACGTTATATGGATGAAGTAGGACGAAATGCTCGCTATGTATCTAAGTTAATAGACAAATTTCGTGAAATAGGAAAGCTGCATGAAAGTATTCCGCTAGAAAACGGCGGTACATTTCGTATTGAATTAAATCATCGCTCATTTGTTCAACTGCAAGATATCTTTGTAGAAAAAACAAATGATAATCGAATTTTAGCTGTAGCGAAAAACCTCTCTTTAGAAGAACAAGAAAAAGAGGATGGGAAATCAGTTATTTTAGTAAGTAAAGATGTGCTCGTAAGGGTAAAAGCCGATGCAATCGGATTGCAGGCTGAAGATTATTTAAGTGATCGAGTAATTGAAGTGGAAAATATATATTCAGGATTTTTAGAAGGGTATATATCAAAAGAAAAATTAGATTATTTTTATGAAAAAGGTGAACTACCTTTATCTGAAATTGCAAACCATCCTTTTTATCCAAATCAATTTGTTGTAATGAAAGATGCGCTAGGTGGCTCTAGCTCAGCACTAGGGATTGTCGATCACTTAGGTAAGAAGGTAAAGAAACTTATTTTTCACAATGAGCAAGTGTGGGGGATACGTCCGCGAAACGTACAGCAAATTATGGGATTAGAATTGTTACTTCGGGAAGATATTCCACTTGTAACGTTAACAGGGAAAGCAGGTACAGGGAAAACGTTACTTGCATTAGCTTCGGGACTAATGCAAACGGAAGATTTAGGGTTATATAAAAAACTACTTGTTGCGAGACCAATTGTTCCGGTAGGAAAAGATATAGGTTATTTACCAGGAGAAAAAGAAGAAAAGTTAAGACCGTGGATGCAGCCGATTTTTGATAATCTAGAGTATTTATTTAATACGAAAAAGCCTGGAGAGCTAGATGCTATTTTAGCTGGGATGGGTTCGATTGAAGTAGAAGCACTTACTTATATACGCGGGAGAAGTATTCCAGATCAGTTCATTATAATTGACGAGGCACAAAACTTAACGAAACATGAAGTAAAGACGATATTAACAAGGGTAGGAGAAAAAAGTAAGATTGTATTAATGGGAGATCCTCAGCAAATTGATCACCCATATTTAGATGAATATAATAATGGTTTAACGTATGTTGTAGAGAAGTTTAAAGAACAACGTATTAGTGGTCATGTAAAGTTTGTTAAAGGAGAGCGTTCTAATTTAGCTCAACTAGCAGCGGATTTATTATAAAAAGGAGTGGGCATAAGCTCACTCCTTTTTTACAGTTTAACTATACAATTAAATAATTGTAAATTTACGGATGTTACGGATTGGATTTTGTCTATTAGATCCATCATGGAAATATAGATGAACAGGTCCGTCTTCTCTTAACGGTTTTCCTTCTTTTGAAAAACCAAGAATAGCTTTTTCGACTGTTTCTAATGGAAGTGTAACTATATTGTCTACTGTTTCAATTACGACTTGAGTAGCATCGTCTGAAAGTTCAGCGTTCGTAAGAAATGGATGAAATGGTATACCGAATGTACCGGTAATAAGCTGTTCTTTTTTATATTTCTTTACACTTTTTTGGATTGGTGGGAAGGCAGCACCATCACGGATTTCACGATCCCAATGTTCTGAAGTATGCTTTAAGTATGTTTCTAATTCGGATATTTCTTCTCTAGTTTCATCAAAGTAAGTTGTTAAATCTACTTTCCGGTCATCAAAAATCCAAACAGTTGGATCGATAGTGATCGGAAAACGAACTTTTCCATTAATAAATAAAATTTCGCTCATTGTTGTTCCCCCATTTGTGTTATACTCCCACTTTTCAGTATAATAGTATTAGACACTGTTGTCACAAAAAATGTTTCTATTGCAATTTATTAAAACTATCGCTAATATTAATAGATAGGAGAGAGTAGGACGGAAATGGAGGGAATCAATTTGGCGTCTGAGACAGTATCAAATCATCAGGAAAAGGCACTTGCCCTTCTACAAGCGGATGCGGAGAAGATCTTAAGACTTATTAAGGTGCAAATGGACCATCTTACAATGCCGCAATGTCCATTATATGAAGAAGTGTTAGACACACAAATGTTTGGACTATCCCGAGAGGTCGATTTTGCGGTTCGTCTTGGTCTTATTGCAGAAGAACAAGGGAAAGCAATGTTAGGAGAGCTCGAACGTGAGTTATCTGCACTTCATGAAGCATTTACAAACAAACAACAATAACGGGTTCAAATAAGGGGGCTCAAACTGAAATAGTTTGGGCTTTTTATTTGTATAATAAAGCAGGAAGAACCTATATACATATGGAATACAACAATAATTAAATTGAAACAGAAAGAGGAAATGAAATGAAAAAAGTATGGAAATCGATGGATTATTCATTATTACTTCCTCTTATTATTTTATGTGTGCTGGGAGTAATAATGGTATATAGTTCTAGTTCCATTGTTGCGATTTCGAGGCATAATTGGCCGGCAAATTACTTTTTTAAAAGGCAATTAGTAGCTCTGGCTGTTGGAACAATAATGTTAGCGATCATCATTTCTATTCCTTATAAACTTTGGAGAAAGCGAATAGTTCTATTGGCAATGGGAATAGGTAGTCTTGGTTTATTAGCAGCAGCATTGGCTTTCGGTCGGGAAATAAATGGTGCAAAAGGGTGGATATTAGGTATACAGCCCGCTGAATTTGTTAAAATATCGATTATTATTATTTTAGCTCGTTTTTTTGCAAGAAGACAAGAGACAGATACGCCTGTTTTTAAAGGATCGGGAGTTACGCTTGCTTTTGTTGGATTGGCAATGCTTTTAATTTTAAAGCAAAATGATTTAGGTACCGATTTGTTAATTGGGGGAACGGTTGGAATTATGTTTCTTTGCTCGGGAGTGCGGATCAATTTGTGGATAAAACGAATTGTTTTAACTTCTATAATATGGGCTCCATCTCTTTATTTGCTAGCTAACTTTAAGTTAAGTGCGTACCAAAAAGCTCGCTTTTCAGTCTTTCTTGATCCATTTAATGATCCTCAAAATGATGGATTCCAGCTAATAAATTCTTTTATTGGAATTGCTTCAGGAGGACTAAACGGTCGAGGACTAGGAAACAGTGTACAAAAATATGGATACTTACCAGAACCGCAAACGGATTTTATTATGGCAATTATATCTGAAGAGCTTGGTTTTATTGGTGTAGCTGTTATTTTAATTTGTTTGCTACTTATTATCATTCGTTCATTCAGGATTGCTCAAAAGTGTAAAGATCCATTTGGAAGCTTAATAGCAATTGGTATTGCTAGTTTATTTGGGATTCAAACGTTTGTTAACGTAGGTGGCATGTCTGGATTAATACCACTTACAGGTGTGCCTTTGCCATTTATAAGTTATGGCGGTAGTTCCTTATTAGCAAATCTACTTGCAATGGGTATACTATTGAATATTGCTAGTCATGTAAAACGACAAGAGAAGCAACAAAACGAAATGACTAAAGAAAGAGAACAAGGTGGACCGCATCTTGTTCTTGTAAAATAAAAGCACACTGGGCTAAAAAGCTCAGTGTGCTTTTTATTTCGATAACCTTTAATGTGATATACTACTTTGTTATTGTGGTTAAAAATATATCACATATAAATTAATGTGATATACAATAAGGTTGTTAGAAAAGGAAGAGGTATGCTATACTATTTTTGTGAAACAAATTGATCAGAAAACTTATCATTTGTTGAAAAATAAGGTATGATGGATAAAAATAAAGTGAAGCTTTCTAAGTATAATATATTGTGGAAAGTGAAGAACTTCACGCTCTTTAGAGTGTGTATGTATTTTATCTCTAGAGTGGTAGGAAAGTAGAGGGGGAAAATCATGACAAAGCTGCAACGTATTCAAAAAGTATTGGTAGCTAACCGTGGAGAGATTGCAATTCGTGTATTTCGAGCATGTTCAGAACTTGGATTAAACACAGTTGCAATCTATTCGAAAGAGGATAGCGGTTCTTATCATCGCTATAAAGCCGATGAGTCCTATTTAGTTGGGGAAGGGAAAAAGCCAATTGATGCTTATCTAGATATTGAAGGCATTATTGAGATTGCGAAAAGTAATCATGTAGATGCAATCCACCCTGGATATGGTTTCTTGTCAGAAAATATTCAATTCGCAAAACGTTGTGAAGAAGAAGGGATTATCTTTATCGGTCCAAAAAGTAAGCATTTAGATATGTTTGGAGATAAAGTTAAAGCAAGAACACAAGCGCAGCTAGCACAAATTCCAGTTATTCCTGGTAGTGATGGTCCAGTAAATTCATTAGAAGAAGTCGCAGAATTTGCTGAAAAGTATGATTACCCGATTATTATTAAAGCATCGCTTGGTGGCGGTGGTCGTGGTATGCGTATCGTGCGTACCAGTGAAGAATTAAGAGAATCGTATAATCGTGCGAAATCAGAAGCAAAAGCAGCTTTTGGTAATGATGAAGTTTACGTTGAAAAATTCGTTGAAAAACCTAAACATATAGAAGTACAAATTTTGGCAGATGAAGAAGGTAATGTTGTGCATTTATATGAGCGTGATTGCTCTGTACAACGACGTCATCAAAAAGTAGTTGAAATTGCACCGAGCGTGTCGCTTTCAGATGATTTGCGTCAGCGAATTTGTGATGCTGCAGTAAAGTTAACGAAAAATGTAAATTATTTAAATGCTGGAACAGTTGAATTCCTAGTAAAAGGTGATGAGTTTTACTTTATTGAAGTAAATCCACGTGTTCAAGTAGAACATACAATTACAGAAATGATTACAGGAATTGATATTGTTCAATCACAAATTTTAATAGCAGATGGACATGCTTTACATAGTAAGATTGTAAGTGTGCCGAAACAAGATGAGATTATTGTACATGGTTATGCCATTCAATCTCGTGTAACGACAGAAGACCCGCTTAATAACTTTATGCCTGATACAGGGAAGATTATGGCATATCGATCAGGCGGTGGTTTTGGTGTTCGTCTTGATACAGGTAATAGTTTCCAAGGTGCAGTTATTACACCGTACTATGATTCTTTACTTGTAAAAGTTACAACTTGGGCGCTTACTTTTGAACAAGCTGCTGCAAAAATGGAACGTAACTTAAAAGAATTCCGTATTCGTGGTATTAAAACAAATATTCCATTCTTAGAGAATGTAGTAAAACATAGAAACTTCTTATCAGGAGAATATGATACTTCGTTTATTGACGCGTCACCTGAACTGTTCTTGTTCCCAAAACGTAAAGACCGCGGAACAAAAATGTTAAATTACATTGGTACAGTAACGGTAAATGGCTTCCCAGGAGTAGGGAAAAAAGAGAAGCCAATTTTTCCAGATGCTCGTATACCAAGTGTAAAACACTCAGAACCAATTCAAAACGGAACGAAACAAATTTTAGATGAGCGCGGAGCGGATGGATTAGTAAAGTGGGTTCAAGATCAAAAACGTGTGCTTTTAACGGATACAACATTCCGTGATGCACATCAATCTTTACTTGCAACGCGTATTCGTACTAAAGATTTACATCAAATCGCAGAGCCAACAGCGAGAATGTTGCCAAACTTATTCTCCGCAGAAATGTGGGGCGGTGCAACGTTTGATGTTGCGTATCGTTTCCTAAAAGAAGATCCATGGGAACGATTACTAGATCTTCGTGAAAAAATGCCGAACGTTTTATTCCAAATGTTACTTCGTTCTTCAAACGCAGTTGGATACAAAAACTATCCAGATAATTTAATTCAAAAATTTGTAGAATGTTCCGCTCAAGCTGGAATTGATGTGTTCCGTATTTTTGATAGCTTAAACTGGGTAGAAGGTATGAGAGTTGCAATTGATGCTGTACGAGATACTGGTAAAATTGCAGAAGCGACAATGTGTTACACAGGAGACATTCACGATCCATTACGCAGCAAATATGATTTAAATTATTATAAAAACTTAGCGAAAGAGTTGGAAGCATCAGGAGCTCACATTTTAGGAATTAAAGATATGGCGGGCTTATTAAAGCCGAATGCAGCATATGATTTAGTTTCAGCATTAAAAGAGACGGTGTCGATTCCAATTCATTTGCATACACACGATACTAGCGGAAATGGTATTTTAACGTATACGAAAGCGATTGAAGCAGGCGTTGACATTGTTGATGTAGCGGTGAGTTCTATGGCTGGTCAAACGTCACAACCGAGTGCGAATACTCTATACTATGCGTTAGGTGGAAATGAAAGACAACCAGATGTTAATATAGACTCATTAGAAAAACTATCTCATTATTGGGAAGATGTACGTAAATACTATGCGCCATTTGAAAGTGGTATGAACGCTCCTCACACAGAGGTGTATATGCACGAAATGCCAGGTGGACAGTATAGTAATCTTCAACAACAAGCGAAGGCAGTTGGTTTAGGAGATCGTTTTGATGAAGTTAAAGTAATGTACCGTCGTGTTAATGACATGTTTGGAGATATTGTAAAAGTAACACCGTCATCTAAAGTTGTTGGTGATATGGCATTATTTATGGTTCAAAATCATCTGACAGAACAAGATATTTTAGAGCGTGGACATTCTATGGACTTCCCGGGATCTGTTGTTGAAATGTTCTCTGGAGATTTAGGTCAACCATATGGTGGTTTCCCGAAAGAATTACAAAAAATTATTTTAAAAGGGAAAGAGCCATTAACAGTAAGACCAGGTGAATTATTAGAGCCAGTAGATTTCGACGCTTTAAAAGAAGAGTTATACCATAAACTTGGGCGAGAAGTAACGATTTTTGATGTAGTCGCATATGCATTGTATCCGAAAGTATTTATGGACTACGAAAAAGTTGCCGAACTTTATGGAAACGTATCTGTGCTTGATACACCGACATTCTTCTATGGTATGAGACTTGGTGAAGAAATTGATGTGGAAATCGAACAAGGTAAAACATTGATGGTTAAACTAGTATCAATTGGAGAGCCGCAGCCAGATGGAAATCGTATTCTTTACTTGGAATTTAACGGTCAACCACGTGAGATTGTTGTGAAAGATGAAAGTGTGAAAGCAACAGTTGCCCAACGTGTGAAAGGAAACCGTGAAAATCCAAATCACATTAGCGCAACGATGCCAGGAACTGTTGTTAAAGTAGTTGTAAAAGAAGGCGATGAAGTGAAAAAAGGCGATTCTATGGCAATTACAGAAGCGATGAAAATGGAAACGACGGTTCAAGCACCATTCAATGGTAAAGTGAAGAAAGTATATGTAAATGATGGTGATGCAATTCAAACGGGAGATTTACTCATTGAATTAGATCATTAAAATAAAGAAAAAGAGCTGTGCGAAAGCAGCTCTTTTTTTGTTGCAAATAATACCTTGCCGAATTGGCAAGGTATTAAAGTGTTACTTTACTTTATTTTATTTTATTTTATTTTATTTTATTTTATTTTATTTTGCTTAGAAGTCGATACGGCTTCTTTTGCATTGACTGTACTTCTTGTACCCAACATAACTAAATAGCATAGTACTGCAAACAAGCAAGAAATGAAGAGTGAGTGTAATAATGCCATTGATAAACTAGCATTTGTATATACGACTAAAACTCCTACAATAGCTTGAAGTGTTACAAGGATAAATGAAATAATCCATCCCCAATATACTACACGCTGCTGTTTGTAATGACGAATAGCAATAATCATCACATATAGTATCCAAAAGAATATTAACATCGCTGCAACTCTATGTCCCATTTGAACCCACTCATGTAGTTGAGTTGGCATAGGTCTGTTTTTACTGCATAAAGGGAAGTCTGGACAGGCTAAGCTAGCTCGTTCGTGACGTACTAAAGCTCCTGTGTAGACAACGATATAACTGTAAATTGTTACACCATAAATATGAAATTTCATTTTTTTGTCCATAATAAGTGAACGTGCATCGAATTTCTGATCAATTTCAAAAATAAGACACGTTAACAAGATGACAGAAGCAAATGAAATTAAGGAAATACCAAAATGAATAGCTAGTACAGCAGGCATTTGTCCCCAAACAACTGCAGCTGCCCCCATTAATGCTTGTGCAACTAAAAATACGAAGGATAAAATTGCTAACGTCTTTGTTTCACGCACATGTTTATAATATTTCCAGGACAAGATACAAAGAAGAGTAACAAGGATACCTGCTGATCCCGATGTTAAGCGGTGACTCAGCTCAATAATAGTTTCCATTGATAAATTAGATGGAACAAATTCACCGTTACAAAGTGGCCATGATTTACCACACCCTTGGCCTGAACCTGTTTTTGTAACTAAAGCGCCTCCTAGTAAAACTACTAATAAATCGAGACTTGTAATGACTGCTAACCATTTAATAAAGCGTTGCAATCTCTTTCACCATCTTTCTGCTATGAAGTTATTGCGAAATATTTTCATTCCATTATGTATAGAATAAAACGTGCTACAGTCCTATGATATATAAAAAATAATAAAATAGCAAAGAAATGAAGGGTAAGGACAACGTATACAGAATAAAGAAAAAAATGGGATTTTAAATACATATTTTAGGCGAAAATGAGGCTATTTTGAAAAGAAATGGGGAGAATACATGCTAAATATGACAAAATAGTTTATTATAGAAGATAACATCATGTTATGATAAGGATAGGTTAGAATAAAGTTTTTTATTATTCGACACAAAAAGTTCATGTTTTCTTCACAAATTGTTCGGGAAATATGATTTAATATATTGGAGTATGGGCGTAGATTAGTAGTAGAATGGGTTAACAATATTTCTACTGTAATAATATTGCTATATAGAAGCGAAATATTTCGCTTAGAAAGATGATAGGTTTAAGAGGGGGTTAAAGTGATGAACCATGCAACAAGTGAGCTGCATGATGAGTCAGCTGTTTCAAGTGTACCGGAAACAACTCGGTTACAAGATTTATCAGCGCTCGTTAAAATGGGGATTGTAAACTCAAATACACTTACTGTATTTACAGGATTTTGGTTGGCTTTACATTTTAATGGATTGAGTGTTATGGACCATCTGGATAAGCTATTTTTCACAATCGTTGGTTCTGCATTAATTATGGCAGGGGTATGTTGTTTAAATAACTACATTGACCGAGATATCGATCCATTAATGGAGAGAACAAAAAACCGTCCAACGGTAACAGGTAAATATAAACCTGGATTTGCACTTGCATTTGGACTTGTAATTTTACTTCTTGGCTTCGTATTTTTATTACTTACGACACCAATGGCAGTATTAATCGCATTTATTGGTGCCTTCACATATGTAGTTTTATATACATTATGGACGAAGAGAAAATATACGTTAAATACTGTTGTAGGTAGTATATCAGGAGCTGTTCCACCTTTAATTGGATGGGCGGCAATTGATCCATCTTTAGATCATCCAATAGCTTGGATGTTATTTTTAATTATGTTTATTTGGCAAATCCCACATTTCCTCGCGTTAGCGATGAAACGTGTTGATGAATATCGCAATGCAGGAATCCCAATGCTTCCTGTTGTACAGGGATTTAATATTACGAAACGTCAGATTATGATCTGGACAGTATGTTTATTACCACTACCATTTTATATGAGTGGGCTTGGAGTAACCTTCATGGTAATTGCAACATTGCTTAACATCGGATGGATCGTACTAGGGTTTTATGGCTTCCGTAAGCAAGATGACATCAAATGGTCCGTAAAAATGTTTGTTTACTCCCTGAATTACTTAACAATCTTATTTGTGTCAATGATTGTAGTTACATTCTTCTAAGACAACGACATGATTGGATTTCTTTACGTTGAGATTTACTTTACTTAACTATAAAGTACAATCTAATTCACAAAGAAAGTGGGGGTTGTTTGTATGAAGAAACAGTGGCGACTGCTTTCGTTCGTTTCACTGCTGGCTTTACTGTTAGGGGGATGCGGTAAAGCCTTTCAATCTACTTTAATTCCGCAAGGGGAAGTAGCAAAAATGCAATATGATTTGCTCTTGCTAGCGAGTGCAATCATGGTAGGAGTAGTACTTGTAGTTACTATTATTTTCTTATATGTAATTGTGCGTTTCCGACAAAAAAAGGGTCAGGAAGATTATATTCCAGAGCAAGTTGAAGGGAATCACAAACTAGAAATTATATGGACAGTTATTCCGATTATTCTTTTATTAATCTTGGCTGTTCCGACTGTTACATATACATTCAAACTTGCTGATGTAAGTGCGATGGAGAAAAAGAATATTGATAAAGATACTATCGTTGTTGATGTAACAGCGAATCTTTATTGGTGGGAATTTTCTTATAAATCAGAAAAAATAGTAACTTCTCAAGATTTAGTTATCCCCACAGGCAAGAAAGTGTATTTGAATTTGAAGGGTGCCGATATTAAACATTCGTTTTGGGTTCCATCTTTAGCTGGTAAAATGGATACAAATACAGATAATGTGAACAAAATGTGGTTAAAGGCAGATAAATCGGGCACTTATAATGGTTTTTGTACAGAATTTTGTGGCCCATCACATTCTTTAATGCAATTCAAAGTGAAAGCTCTGGATGAAAGCGAGTACAAAAAATGGCTTGCTGACATGAAGAAGATTGATGGGAAGAAAGAAGTAGCCTCTACAAAGGCGCAAGAAGGTCAAGAAGTATTTAATAAAAGCTGTATTGGTTGTCATGCAGTTGGATCAAATGATAGTAGACCACCTTCTGCTCGTATCGCACCAAACTTAGCAAACTTTGCTGATCGCGATATGGTTGCCGGTATTGCCGAAAATAATGAAGAGAACTTAAAAAAATGGCTCAAAGATCCTGAAAATATGAAGCCAGGTAATAAAATGACTGGTAAATATGGTAACTTAACGGATGATCAAATTGATGCATTAAATGCATATTTACAAACGTTAAAGATTGAAAAGTAAAGAGGGATCATTTGCGAAGGGGAGGTTGAAAACGTGAGTTCTGTAGCAAAAAAACAGGGGATGGGTGCTGTCATATGGGATTATTTAACGACAGTAGACCATAAAAAGATTGCCATTCTCTATTTAATTGCAGGTGGATTGTTTTTTGTAATAGGCGGAATAGAAGCGCTATTTATTCGCCTTCAGTTAGCGATTCCTAACAATGCTTTTCTAGTTGGGGATGCTTATAACCAAGTATTAACGATGCACGGTACAACAATGATTTTCCTCGCAGCTATGCCACTCGTGTTTGCATTTATGAACGCCGCTGTACCACTTCAAATTGGAGCACGTGATGTGGCGTTCCCGTTTTTGAATTCACTCGGATTTTGGTTATTTTTCTTTGGTGGAGTATTTTTAAATTTAAGTTGGTTTTTAGGGGGAGCACCTGATGCAGGTTGGACATCGTATGCATCTTTAGCTTTAGCCTCCAAAGGACATGGTGTTGATTTTTATGTACTCGGCTTGCAAATATCAGGTATTGGTACATTGATTGGAGGTATTAACTTCCTTGTTACAATTATTAATATGCGTGCGCCAGGAATGACATATATGCGCATGCCGATGTTTACATGGACAACATTTGTAACATCTTCACTTATATTATTTGCATTTCCA
This sequence comes from Bacillus sp. H1a, assembly GCF_000633475.1. NCBI lineage: Bacteria > Bacillati > Bacillota > Bacilli > Caryophanales > Bacillaceae > Bacillus > Bacillus sp. H1a. The sequence goes on from NZ_AYMH01000013.1 coordinate 53,898, forward strand.
CCGTTAACTGTAGGATTAGGGCTTCTAATGTTAGATCGTTTATTTGGCACAAGTTTCTTTAATCCAGCATTAGGTGGGAACACAATTATATGGGAGCATTTATTCTGGATCTTCGGTCATCCAGAAGTATACATTCTTATACTCCCAGCTTTCGGAATATTCTCAGAAATCTTCGCCACATTTTCGAAAAAACGATTATTCGGTTATTCATCGATGGTGTTCGCGACTGTATTAATTGGATTTTTAGGCTTTATGGTATGGGCGCATCATATGTTTACCGTTGGTCTTGGTCCTGTTGCAAATGCTATCTTCTCAGTTGCAACAATGGCGATTGCAGTTCCGACAGGTATTAAAATCTTTAACTGGCTCTTTACAATGTGGGGTGGAAGTATTCGGTTTACAACACCTATGATGTGGGCAGTAGCTTTTATTCCATCATTCGTTATGGGTGGAGTTACAGGAGTTATGCTTGCATCGGCACCAGCTGATTATCAATTCCATGATAATTATTTCGTAGTAGCACACTTCCATTATGTAATTGTCGGCGGTGTTGTATTTGGTTTACTTGCAGGTGCACACTATTATTGGCCGCTTATGTTTAATAAAGTATTAAATGAAACGTTAGGAAAGATAACATTTTGGTTATTCTTTATTGGTTTCCATTTAACGTTCTTTATCCAACATTTCCTTGGTTTAATCGGTATGCCGCGTCGTTACTACACATATTTAGAGGGGCAAGGATTAGAGGTTGGAAATATGATTAGTTCAATTGGAGCAGTATTCATGGCCCTTGGAACGATTGTTCTTTTGTTCAATGTTATAAAAACAACAGTATCAAAAGAAAAAGCTGGTCGTGATCCATGGGATGCACGTACATTAGAGTGGACAATGCCAGCGCCTACACCAGAATACAATTTCAAACAATTACCATTTGTTCGTGGGTTAGATCCGTTTTGGATTGAAAAACGCGAAGGTAATAAAGAGATGACAGCGGCGGAACCAGTCGGTGATATTCATATGCCGAATGCTTCATTTTCACCGTTTATCATTTCTCTAGGTCTATTTATAGCCGCTTTTGGTGCGATGTATATGCAAGGTGGCAAAGATAAATTTTGGTTATTAGTAGCAATTATAGGTTTGATCATTACATTCGGTACAATGTTCCTTCGCTCAGTAATCGATGATCATGGATATCATATTCATAAGGAAGATTTAGAAGATAAGGGGGGCAAGGCATAATGCATGTAGATGAAAAATTAACGAATGAAACATTTCCAGCAGAGCCTGAAAAAGCAACCCTTGAGGGGAAAAATAAGTTTGTCGGTTTTTGGTTATTTCTTGGAGGCGAAACAGTGTTGTTCGCTTCCTTATTTGGCACATATTTAGCGTTAAAGAATTCTACAAATGGTGGACCAACATCTCAAGAAATGTTTCAAATGCCGCTCGTTTTCATCATGACGATGTTGTTGTTGACAAGTAGTTTAACGAGTGTATATGCAATGTATCATATGAAAAATTTCAATTTTAAGAAAATGCAACTGTGGCTATTTATAACAGTGTTGCTTGGCTTAGGATTTTTGGGGTTTGAAATCTATGAGTTTTATCATTATACACATGAATTTAAGCATACTATGAGAAGTAGTGCATTTGGTTCTGCATTTTATGCTCTTGTTGGTACGCATGGGCTCCACGTATTGTTTGGATTGTGTTGGATTTTGACATTAATCTTTAGAAATGCGAAGCGAGGCTTAAATTTATACAATGCACCAAAGTTTTACGTTGCATCGATTTATTGGCACTTTATAGACGTAGTTTGGGTGTTTATTTTCACTGTAGTATATTTGATGGGAATGGTGGGATAAACAATGGCAATTAAGCAAACGAATAATCCTAAGGTTGATCTTGTTTATCGGAAAAGAAAAAGTGCAGAGGAAATGAAGCACCAAGTTATTACGTTTGCACTAATGATCTTTTTAACATTTGTTGCATTTGCAGCGGTAGCATATCCGAAAACATTTAGTCCGATTTTTTCGGTACCATTTATTTTATTGTTGGCAGTTGTTCAAGTTGTATTTCAATTATATTATTTCATGCATATGAGTCATAAAGGACATGAAGCGGCGAGTTTCTTCTTATACTCTGGATTGTTAATAGGTTTATTAACGATTTTAGCCTTTATGACAATTGTGTGGATTTAAACAGTAGTAGTTGGAGGGCTCTGATTTATCATAGCCCTCTTTTCATATGAAAGATAAGAATTTTGAAAAGGTAGGTGTGAAAATGGAAAATTTATGGATATTTGGTTTTCAGGCTTTATGGAGTCCGATTTTTCTGTTATTTATGGCCTCGATTCTTATTAGTTATTTCTTAATTATTGGACCGTATAGAACGCGATTTGAAAATGCGACGAAGGTAAGTAAAAAGCAGATTTTTTATTTTACGACCGGGATTGTTCTTTTGTATTTTGTAAAGGGAGGACCTATTGATTTAATTGGTCATATTATATTTAGTGCACATATGTTTGAGATGGCAGTAATGTACATTGCAGTTCCTCCATTATTATTGCTTGGTATACCTGTTTGGTTATATCGTTATATTACTTCTTTTAAGTTTGTTCAAATTGTACTAAAGGCTTTTGCTAAACCGCTTATTGCATTATTTGTATTTAATGGTCTGTTTTCCTTTTATCATTTGCCAATTGTTTTTGATACAGTAAAACAAAGTCAAATAGCACACCCCATTTGCCTCGCTATATTGTTTTTTACAGCAATGATGATGTGGTGGCCGATGTTAAATCCACTGCCGGAATATCAAACATTAAGTGATATAAAGAAACTTGGTTACATGTTTGCTAATGGTATTTTATTAACCCCAGCTTGTGCGTTAATAATTTTTGCGACTGAACCATTATTTGCAACATATACAGATCCGGCTGCTTGGATGAAGGCGATGGAGCTTTGTGTACCGGCTGGTACTTTATCAGATTTAAATATTACTGGACCAGAATTTTTACATTGGATACCGGTAGTGCAAGACCAACAAACAGGCGGTATCATTATGAAAATTGTCCAGGAAATAGTGTACGGCACGATTATCGGCTATGTGTTCTTTAGATGGGCACGTAGAGAGCGTGAAAAGGATAAGGAGCAATTACAGGAGCTACCACCGTATTTACAGACTAAGTAGAAAAAGCGTATGGGATCCCATACGCTTTTTTCTTTTTTAGTTGTAGTGAATTAGAAAATTGAATTTTCAATCTTTTTATGTTAATCTAGTGTAGGCATGTACTAAAAGTGGATATAAAATTTACTACTAGCTTTAATATGTAATATTTCCAGATGTAGTGCTAGTTTTTTAGAGAGTTACAAATTTATATTGTTTTCTTTAATAAACACAAACTATTTTAAGGGGGATTTTAAATGGGTAGTAGTGGAAGTATGGTAAAGCCGATTAGTGGTTTTTTAACAGCGCTAATTCAATATCCAGTACCGGTAGTGGAGTCGCGTGCAGACATTGATAAACAAATTAAACAGATCATAAAAACAATTCATTCGACTAAATCAGGCTATCCTGGATTAGAATTGATAGTATTTCCTGAATATAGTACACAAGGGCTCAATACAAAAAAATGGACTACAGAAGAGTTTTTATGTACTGTGCCTGGGCCAGAAACGGACTTATTTGCTGAGGCATGTAAAGAATCTGAAGTATATGGTGTTTTTTCTATAATGGAAAGAAATCCTGATGGTGGAGAACCGTATAATACAGCAATTATTATTAATCCACAAGGTGAAATGATTTTGAAGTATCGTAAGTTAAATCCTTGGGTGCCAGTCGAACCTTGGAAAGCTGGAGATTTAGGCTTACCTGTTTGTGATGGACCTGGAGGAAGTAAATTAGCTGTTTGTATTTGTCATGATGGCATGTTCCCTGAAGTAGCCCGTGAAGCGGCCTATAAAGGTGCAAATGTCTTGATTCGTATTTCTGGATATAGCACACAAGTTAGTGAACAATGGATGTTAACCAATCGTTCAAATGCATGGCAAAATTTAATGTATACATTGTCAGTGAACTTAGCGGGTTATGATGGTGTATTTTATTACTTTGGTGAGGGCCAAGTATGTAATTTTGATGGGACTACTTTAGTGCAGGGACACCGAAACCCTTGGGAGATTGTTACTGCTGAAGTATATCCAGAGCTAGCAGATCAGGCTAGATTAGGATGGGGTCTAGAAAATAATATATATAATTTAGGTTCAAGGGGGTATGTAGCGACTCCTGGTGGGGTGAAAGAAAACCCGTATACGTTTGTTAAAGATTTAGCTGAAGGTAAATATAAAGTCCCTTGGGAAGATGAGATTAAAGTAAAAGATGGATCCATTTATGGGTATCCAGTCAAAAAAACGATTCATTCTTAGGAAAGATAAATAGAACAAGCGCATCCTATTGATGCGCTTGTTCTATTTACTTAATAATTTGAAATTCTTTCAACTCTTTTTCAATATTTTGTAGGAGCTGTTCACTTTTTTGAAGTACATTCGTTGGAAAAATCTCATCATCACCATATTCAACGCCATGAGGATAATAATGTTTTCCTAATAAGGGTGGCAATAGTTTTACTTGAGCGTGTCTGCCACCGATGTCACCTTCAACAGCAAAACCTTGTACGCGTAAATAATAAACATCCTTTAATATTTCAAATTTATAATCATATGTAACGCGTTCGTAATCCCATTGTCCAGCAAGTACAAAATGATTGTTTTCCATAATCTCAGTTAAAAGAGTTAAATCAATGACTGCACCATTAAACTTCGTATTTGTAAATTGCATAGAATACCTCCTTCTTTTTTATGGTGTTTTATTATTTTTATAATAGTATGAATAATAAGAAAGTGCAATTCATATTGAGAGAAAAGGGATAATCCAGACTTTTTTCATGAAAATATGATATAGTGAAAAGAGTACGGTACACACAAAAAAAGGAAAGAAAAGGCTTTGTGTATATCTCAATTTTATGTTTTGTTCAGGAGGTATATCGTTTGAAGAAATTATTGCGTATCGTAATGATTACATTTTTAATTTTAGCTGTTGATTTATACGGGAAGTTACTCGTTTCACAATATATATTAACCCCATCTCACTCTAAGCAAGAAAATAAAATTGTGAAAAAGAAAAAGCAAGTGAAGGAAGAAACTACAGACACTGTTTTAAATATGATTGGTGGGGATTCTGAGAATTTATTAGCAAAGTGGGGCGAACCGTCTCGAATAGAGCCGTCTGCTTATGGATATGAATGGTGGGTGTATAATCAAGATTTAACTCAGTATGTTCAATTTGGAGTTGCTGAACGTAAAGTTGTAACGGCGTATGTTGCTGGTGATCAAGTCAAGGTAGCTCCCTATTATATAAATGAGAAGTATGAAGAGGTATATAAAAAGAATCCGCTTTCACATGAGATTTCATTAAAAAGAGGAAAGAATAGTTATCAATTTGAGTTATCTGATACGGAAGTAATAGAACAACCACTAATCCCTGTAGAAGATGGGTGGGCACAATTATATTTTGATCACTTTACACATGAACTTGTTGGTGTTCGTTATATGGATGATGAAACGTTATTACGCCAAAGGCCATATCAGCTTGTTTATTCAGGTGAATTAATAGCAGAACAGCCGTTGACGCCAGAAAAAATGAAGCAAGTAGAAAATGGAAATATGCAACAAATTCTCGACTTAACAAATATTATTCGAAGTCGTCATCAATTACCGTTGTTAACATGGGATCAACAAACTGCAGATGTTGCATTTGGCCATAGTAAAGATATGAAGGATAATAATTATTTTTCACACGATTCTCCCACCTTTGGTACGTTAGGAGATCGTTTGCAACGTGGGCAAGTGGCTTTTCAACTTGCTGGTGAGAATATAGCCGCGCAACATAGTGATGGAATTGCAGCTGTACAAGGCTGGTTAAATAGTGAGGGTCACAGAAAGAATTTATTAAATGAACAATTTACTGGATTAGGTGTTGGGGTATATGATAAATTTTATACTCAAAACTTTATCCGAAAATAAAAAGGTGCATGAATCGTCTGAAAATAGGCGAACCATGTGCCTTTTTTTTCTTACAATATAGTAGATATACATGAAGAGGTGAGTAGTATGCCAACAACAAAAGGACCGTTACATCCATCGGTTCAACAGTTTAAAGAGTTTGTAAACCATCACCCTAAAATGGTTCATGAGGTTAGAAGTGGTCAAAAAACTTGGCAGCAATTTTATGAAGAATGGTACTTACTTGGTGAAGAAGATCAAATATGGGCAGCGTATAGACCTGATGGAGCACCTGCTTTTTCTTCAGTAAAAGAAAATAAAGAAGAAAAAGAAGAAAAAGAAAATCGAACTGAGGAGGAAAAAACTGCTGATGTGATGGGGCAAATGCTTTCTTTCTTTAAAAAGCTAGACGTAGAACAAATGCAACACCATTTAGCAAATGTAACGAGTGCGATTGGTAGTGTGCAGCAAGTTATCCAACAATTTCAAGGGAACCGCACGCAGCAAGAACAAAATACTTCTGAAAATAATCCATTTTTCTTTCAAAAGGATTAGGGGGAAAGAGGATGAGAGCAGAGCTTATGGAGTTTATAAAGGCTGATGAGGATTTAGCTCGTTATATTCGGGAACAGCCATACTGGTACCGGAAATTAACACGTAATCCAGAAGAAAAAGAGGCTTTTGAGTTAGCTGCCATGCAACATTTCAAAAAAACGATACCAGATAAAGTAGAAAAATTTCAAAATCAATTGGCGGTTGCTTCAATTATGATTGATATGTTCCAGTATATGAAGCAGCAAAATGCGACGTAAAATTGGAAGGGAAAACTATGTCCGTTATGCAAAACTTTTGTTACAATAGAATCGGATTATTAAAAAAGGAGTTGCAGCATGACGGAAATTTGTTTAGTACGACATGGACAAACTGATTGGAATTTTCAAGAGATTATTCAAGGGCGCGAAGATATTCCGCTCAACGAAGTTGGGAAAAAGCAAGCGAGTCAAAGTGCAGCTGCCTTGCAAGCGGAATCGTGGGATATAATTATAAGTAGCCCGTTAATTAGAGCGCAAGAAACGGCTAAGGAAATTGCTGGGGCTATTGGATTACAATCTATTTTATTAGATGAACGATTTATGGAACGTAATTTTGGGGAAGCTTCTGGGAAACCAGTTGCGGCCGTTAGGGAGTTAATTGCAGAAGGTAATGTAGAAGGAATGGAGCAGGATGAAGAGATTGTAGAGCGCTGTTTTACCGCATTACAAGAGGTTGCAGCAACACATGGAGAGAAACGTATTATCATTGTTGCGCATTCACATGCAATAAAAGCGATTTTACACGCAATTGCGCCAGATGAAATTACATTTAAAACGCCATTAAAAAATGCATGTATTAGCTACGTGAAAGAAAATGGTGGGAAATGGGATGTTCTTAAATATAATATTGCGGAGCATATTATTGTATAAAAGTACAAGGGAATTGTATGGAAATGAGTTAGAATCATATCTTTCTTTTAGGTGAGACACTTCAATTAGTAGTTCTGTTCCAAATGTGTTATGATGAATACTCGGAGGTGTCTCTCATGATTGTAGCGACGCTGGAAAGCGTATTGATTTTAGATAAGGCAGAGCAGCTTGCAAAAGCGATTATCTGTTCAGATATAGCAGAAGATTATCGTAAGTATTATAAGGATTTGCAAGAAGATATGGAAGTCCAGACATTAATTCAGCAATTTACAGCGATGAAAGAGCGATATGAAGAAGTGCAACGTTTTGGTAAATATCATCCTGACTATACTTTCGTTTCGACGAAAATGAGGGAATTAAAGCGTTCTGTAGATTTGCATGATAAGGTTGCAGCCTTTAAAAGAGCAGAAACTGATTTACAAAAGTTATTAGATGAAGTTAGTGTAGCAATTGGTTCTGAGGTGTCATCTTCCATTAAAGTTCCAACAGGAAATCCATTTTTTGATGTGGGTGGCTGTGGCGGTGGCTGTGGTACCGGAGGCGGTTGTGGTTGTAAAAAAACGGGGTAATTTACCCTGTTTTTTAGAATATAGAAGAAAACGTATACAGAGTTTGTCCTATAATGTCATAAATTTCTGATTGGTTTTCATAAAATATAAGAATATAAGTTTTTAAAAAGGAGAAGATGGAGAAGATTATGTTCGGGCAACGACAAAGTATGATTGTTTATTTACATTCATTGAAACATGCCAAGATTTTAAGGAAATATGGTAACATTCATTACATATCAAAACGATTGAAATATGCCGTTGTATATTGTGATATGGAACAAATTGAGCATATGATGCAAAAATTGAATAAACTTCCTTTTGTAAAAAAAGTAGAACAGTCGTATCGCCCGTTTTTAAAAACGGAATTCGAAAATTCGCGTCCTGACCGGGCAAAAGAATACGATTATAGCTAAGTAAAAAAATCCCCCGCTAAATTCAGTGGGGGATTTTTTTACTTGAAATAACGTGTTATCTCATTGGAGGAATGAAATTGTTCATTCGTAAAATACCAATCAGATGATTAAAAAATAGTTCTTTTTCAGGGAAAGTTGTTGATGGTTTTACAGTAAAGGGTGTAACTTTTTTTCCTATTTGTTCTGCCATTTCTTCAAATAAAATGACACGTTTGCTTTTTTTATTTTCAAGTATAGGAATGCCTTCACGACATATGTATAATGGCTGGAAATCGCCAGTAGTTGTCGGTTTTAGTATTACAACAAGTGAACACACTTTTTTTTCGTTTTTTACAGTTTCAAATTGTAACATATGTGTTACACGTTCTTGGTTTGTTTTGGCAATTTCAAGTAATTCATATAAGTCAGAGTAGCCTTCTCCAAGTTCTATAAAGCGTTGAATCATATTTTTTCCTCCTCTTTCTTTTACTGTACCATCTCACTTTTTAAATGAAAAGTAGACAAAGAAAAAAACCCTGCAAAGCAGGGCCCTTCTAATACTAGTATGTACTAGTAAGAAGGCAAAGGGAGAGGAGAAACCGGAGGAAGAACTTATGGGGAAACGTAAGTCTTCTCCGCGGTTGGCAACAACATCGAAGGTGATGTTGTTATATTTATTTATGTCCAATCTAAATGAAGATATACATAATGAAATTAAAATTTATGTTTGGCTTTTTATTTTTCTTTTTTTTATTTTATGATAGGATAAAAAAGGTAAAGTAGAGCTGATGTACATAAAGGGTTCTTGTTCGCAAATAGTGAGATGAATATGTAAGAAATAGCGAACGGTTATTTTAACTAAAGTTCTCTATTGGTTAAGTAACGAATTAGTGAAGAATTATATGGTTTGGTAGCGGTTACTGAATTCAGATGGATTTGCTGTAATCGCTCGATAGATTGAAATAAAGGTAGTGACAACAGATGAGAGTAGTTTCAGGAAAATGTAAAGGGCACCCACTTAAAGCGGTACCTGGTAATACAACACGGCCAACGACAGATAAAGTGAAAGAATCTATTTTTAATATGATAGGTCCTTATTATGATGGTGGTATCGCTCTTGATTTATTTGGTGGTAGCGGTGGCCTTGGAATTGAGGCCATAAGTAGAGGGATTGATAAAGCGATTTTTGTTGACCGAGATAGTAAAGCGATAAAAGTAATTTATCAAAATTTAGAAAGCTGTAGAATACATGAACAAGCTGAAGTGTATCGAAATGATGCAGAGCGTGCGATAAAGGCGCTTATAAAGCGTGAAATATCATTCGATCTTATACTAATAGACCCTCCATATAAAGATCAAAGAATTGTATCTTTAATTAGTGTGATAGATCAACATGGATTGTTAAATGAAGATGGATTAATTATGGCAGAACATGGCGATGACGTAGTTTTACCTGATTCTATAGGAGAACTTGTAAAAGTGCGAGCAGAAAATTATGGGATTACAGCAATTTCGATTTATAAGTATGAAGGCGAGGGGACAGAATGACAAGTATAGCTATTTCTTCAGGAAGTTTTGATCCAATTACCCTTGGACATTTGGATATTATTAAAAGGGGAGCAAAAGTATTTGATGAAGTGTATGTAGTTGTATTAAATAATTCATCAAAAAAACCATTTTTTTCAGTAGAAGAGCGCCTAGAGTTAATTAAAGAGGCAACAAAGGACATCCCGAATGTAAAAGTTGATTCACATAGTGGATTATTAGTGGAATATGCAAAAATGCGTAATGCAAATGCGATTTTACGCGGGTTACGAGCGGTTTCTGATTTTGAATATGAGATGCAAATTACTTCTATGAATCGAAAATTAGATGAAAATATCGAAACCTTTTTTATTATGACAAACAATCAATACTCATTTTTAAGCTCGAGTATTGTGAAAGAAGTTGCAAGATATGGTGGAAGTGTAGTGGACCTTGTTCCTCCAGTTGTAGAGCGTGCTTTAAAAGAAAAGTTTCAAACCCCGTTAAAGTGAACGGGGTTTTTCTTTATCCCTCTATTTGCGGACAGTAAGACTCGCACCTCAAAATTCGGCTGAAGCAATGAATTTAGGTGGGAGTCGGGCTGCCCGTAAAAGTCCGATTGGTGAAGTCTAATAAAATCTGTAGGGGATGAACAAAACCTCCACGGATTAAAGTTTCACTTTATTAATGCGTAAAAACAGTAAGATAACATATAAATATAAACAAAATAAAGTGAAGATAGGTCCGTAGTGTATAAACGATGTCCAAACATCATTAAGTGCAGAAGAATGATTCAATAAAAATACGGGAATATCTTCTTGTGTAGGTGAGAAAGAATGAACTTTCTCATAAAATGGTCCCCAAAATATAAAAGTGAGAATAGGAGCGAAAATACTTTGGATAATTCGCGCTAAAAAATATGGTTTAAAGCGGATGTCTGTCTCCGCTAATATGCTTGCTACTTGAGCCTGAATAGAAAGCCCGCTAAATGCTAATATGAAGCTTGTTACCATCGCTTGTTGAAGAAGTGTGGTTTCATTTATTTGACTAATCATTTGGCTTCCAAGTGTCATTTCAAAAATACCAGATAGTATCGGAATGCTAAATTCGGATGTTAGTTGGAAGAATGATAAAATATGTTGCATAATAAAAGAAAGCGCTTCTGTAATTTGGAAAACAGTAATCATTTTATTTAAAACAGAGAATAAAATAATAAACCCACCAATCATGAGTAATGTTTGAATAGAAGAAACGATAGCGTCTCCGAGTAGTTTTCCGATTGGTCTTTTTTCTTGCATACGCGTTTGGTGGAGGACTGAGAAAGGGTTTTGAAAGGGACGTTTTTGGATAGTATGTTTGTCTTTTATGTAGGTATCGTTATTGCCGTAAAAACGCATAATTAATCCGACGGCAAAGTTACTCATATAATGTGCAGCTGCTAATACAAACCCTAATTTCGGATTATTGAAAAAACCAATAGAAACAGCTCCGAAAATAAAAAGTGGATTAGAAGAATTTGTGAAAGATACGAGTCGCTCTGCTTCAATTTGTGTTAGTTGATTGCTTTTGCGTAGTCTAGCGCTTAATTTGGCGCCAGCAGGGAATCCTGAAGCCATTCCCATTGCCCAAACAAACCCGCCTACCCCTGGAACACGAAAAAGTGGCCGCATTAGCGGTTCTAATATAACGCCGATAAATTTTACAACACCAATACTGATTAGAAGTTCCGCAATGATGAAAAACGGTAGTAGTGAAGGAAATACAACTTCCCACCATATATTTAACCCGCGAATTGAAGCTTGCAAGGCAGCCTGGGGGTGGAGTACAAGAGAGAAGGTTAAAAATAACATTGATATGGTAAGAAAAGCAGTTTTCCATTTTTCGTACATGTAAGAAAATCCCCCTTTGTCCCAAAAACGTTCATTTCAGTATACGTGGATATGTGGTGAATTTAGACCATAAGTATGAAAAAGGAATGAAAAAAATTAAAGGGTGAGAAAAATGAAAGAACCAAAAATCGGTTTAGCGCTTGGATCTGGAGGTGCGAAAGGTTTTGCTCACATTGGGGTAATAAAAGTGTTAAGGGACGCTGGTATTCCTATTCATATGATAGCAGGTAGTAGTATAGGAGCATTAATAGGCACATTTTATGCAGCGAGTTGTAACGTTGAAAGGCTGTATAAATTGGCAGCTGTTTTTAAAAGGAAATATTATTTAGATTTTACAGTTCCTAAAATGGGATTTATTGCTGGAAAACGTATCAAAGATATGATTAAAATGTTTACATATAATAAAAATTTAGAAGAGTTAGATATCCCAACGGCTGTTGTGGCTACTGACATTTTGAAGGGGGAAAAAGTTGTCTTTACAAGTGGCCCGATAGCAGAGGCGGTTCGAGCTAGTATATCTGTACCGGGGGTGTTTGTTCCAGAAAAAATAGATGGCCGTTTATTAGTGGATGGAGGAGTAATCGATCGTATTCCAGTATCAGTTGTAAAAGATTTAGGTGCTGATATTGTTATTGCTGTTGATGTATCTCCGATTAAGGTGAATGGAGAGGTTACATCTATTTATGATGTGATTATGCAAAGTATTGAAATTATGCAACATGAACTTGTAATGAACCGGCAAATAGCATCAGATTTAATGATGCGACCAGCTGTTGAACAATTTAGTTCGCGTGCTTTTACACATATTGAAGACATTATAAGGGTCGGAGAAGTGGAAGCAGAAAAACACATTTCAAACATTTATTTACTAATTGAGCAGTGGAAGGAGAAACATAATGTTTAAGCGTTTTCGGTTTATATATGCAATTTTAATAGGTGTTATATTGGCGATGCTACTTGTTTATGTGCGTTTGCCATATTATGTGACAAAACCAGGTATGGCGGCGAAATTAGCGCCATACGTTCAAGTAGATGGTGGAACGAAAGAGTCTGGTGATTTCATGCTTGTCACTGTCTCGATGGGACCTGCCAATGTGGTGAATTTAATAGCCGCGCAGTTTAATAAATATACACATATTTCGAAAGCGGAAGAAATATTACAAAGAGGCGAGAGTGATGAAGAATATCAATTTCGCCAAAATTATGCAATGAAAGATTCGCAAAATGCAGCAATCTATAATGCTTATAAACGTGCAAATCGTTCTGTTTCTTTTGAAAATAAAGGTGTACTGGTTGCAGGTGTAGCAAAGGGTATGCCGTCAGAAGGAAAGCTGAAGCTTGGGGATGTTATTATAGCTGTCGATGGAAAAACATTTGATAAGACGGAACAATTTATTGAGTATATGACAGGGAAAAAAGAAGGGGATATAGTAAATATTGAATATAAGCGAGGGGGAAAACAGTTTAAAGAAAATTTAAATGTAAAGACAATTCCTAACGGAAATGGACGCGTTGGTATAGGGGTCTCTATCGTTACGGAAAGAGAATTAGTAGTGGATCCGAAAGTGAAAATTGATTCCCATGAAATAGGGGGGCCATCAGCAGGTTTAATGTTCACATTAGAAATTTATAATCAGCTTATTGAAGAGGATTTAACAAAAGGACATGAAATAGCTGGAACAGGTACAATCAATGAACAAGGAGAAGTTGGTCCAATTGGTGGTATTCAGCAAAAAGTGGTAGCTGCTAGTGATGCGGGTGCTGAGGTATTCTTTGCGCCGAATGAAAAAGGTGCGGAGAAATCAAATTATAAAGATGCGCTTGAGGCTGCAAAAGATATTAAAACAAAGATGAAAATTGTACCAGTGGATACATTGGATGATGCGTTGAAGTATTTGGAAAAAATGGGCGAAAAAAAGTAAACCTCTCTGAGAAAGAGAGGTTTTTTTATAAGAATCTTGTTGTTGTTTCGTCGTAACGAATTGGATGATGCGTTGCGTTTTGCTTTAGCGATTGTGTCCGTATCGGTTCTTTCATTATGGAGAAATATACAGAATTTGCTTTTCGTTCTATGTCTAAAGTAGGGTGTTTGAATGTTTTTGTATGGGTAAGGATTGGGAGATCTATTTTTTTCTTATTTTTAGAAAGGTAAGTTTGTCCTTTTTGTGACATACCGAGTAGACGGATATACGGCGCGTATTGCTCTATATTTGCATTGTATATTTCTTCCTTTGTTGTATTTGTTAAAATATGTGTACAAGCTCTTTGTAATCTAGTCCATGTATAACGTTTTGTTTTTAATGCTTCCATGAATGAATGGAACGATGAACTGTCCTGTATTTTTGATAAAATACGATGCTCTAAACCTTCTTCCATTTCGTATATATGTTGTAGGTCTTGAGAAGACATGGTCATGAGTTTGTATTTGAAAAACGAAAAGTAATTTTCCCAGTTATGTAATATACCGTAGTTTTGCTTGTAATTTTCTAAAAGAGAAGCAGACATTTTCGGGATAAAAGGCTCAATAGTTGAAAATGAACTGTTTTCGCTAAATAGTTGCTTACGAATACTTGTTGCGCTTGCAATATGTTTATCATGAAATGTTTCATCATGATAATGAGAGGCGAATCTTTTTATAGTTTGTACTTGCATGGCACTATTTTGTGAGAGAATTGCCTTGATGTATTGTAAGCCTAAAATGTTATTTGGTTGTGACATATCTATGTTCTTTTCGGGTGGTAAGATGTGTTGAAAGGCTTCAGATGTTGCTTTTGCGTAACTATTCCCCTCGTTCATAAATTGTTTTACAAGACGATTAAAAGTCTCTTCTTCATTTTTTTGTACAGAAATGGTATTATAAAAATTTTCAGTTTGCCCATCTTCACTACCGAAACAAATTTCAGAAACACGAAGAGCGTTTAAAATGGAAATTGCGCCATTTGCGAATGTTTCAGCCTTTTGTGTTGCAAATGCATAAGGAAGCTCTACAACAAGGTCTACGCCGCTTGCTAAGGCCATTTTGGTACGATACCATTTGGAGATGAGTGCAGGCTCACCACGCTGTAAAAAAGGACCGCTCATAACGGCAATAATAATATCAGACTGTGTTAACTTTTTTGTTTGTTGCACATGATAAGCATGACCGTTATGAAAAGGGTTATATTCAACGACAATACCACTGGCTTTTATGGTAATCTCTCCTTTCGATGTAGCATCTTTTTGGAAAACGTGATAATCTATATATTATTTCCTATGATGACTTCATTATAGTGTAAAGAAAAAACATTGACAAATATAAAATGGCTAGCTATAATTTTGTTTGTTGCCTTGAGGTGATATGATATGAAATGGTCCATCCATCAATTGAATAAATTGAGAAATAAAGGATTGACATTGGATGAGATGGTAGATGTAAGTGAGCTAAAAGAGGTCGAGAAAGATATTCGTGAAATTAATCCTGTTCATGTAACAGGAAGAGTTGATTTTGGCTCCGGTAAGTTTACGTTTCATCTACATATAACTGGAAGCATGGTTTTACCATGTTCTCGCTCTTTAGTAGATGTGACATTACCATTTGACATTAAAACAACTGAGGTGTTCCAAACTTCTGAAGGGGAGTTTGAAACAGAAACTGAAATTCATTGTTTAGAAGGAGAAGTACTTGACTTACTGCCCGTAATCAAGGAAAATATACTTTTGGAGATTCCAATGCAAATTTTCAGTGATGATGTTTCTGGTGGAGCACCGACGCAAGGTCAAGACTGGCAAGTGATTTCGGAAGAAAACAAAGAAAAGCCTGTTGATCCAAGATTGGCAGGACTTGCAAAGTTTTTTGACAAATAATCGGAAGACTGGTTCAGGCCTTCATATGAAAATAACTATTTCTTTTAAGGAGGTGGGAAGAATGGCTGTACCTTTTAGAAGAACTTCTAAAACAGTAAAAAGAAAGCGTCGTACGCATTTCAAATTATCAGTACCTGGTATGGTAGAGTGCCCAAGCTGTGGTGAAGCGAAATTAGCTCACCGTGTATGTAAAGCATGCGGTACTTACAAAGGTAAAGAAGTAATCAGCAAGTAATTGCAAAAAATAAACGTAGAAGATATCTTCTACGTTTATTTTTTTTGTCTTATTCTTTATTTGTTGTATTCTATCTTTTCTAGTAACTGCATATGCTTAATAAAAAATGCATAGGGAGGACTAGAGAGATGGCGACAACAAGACAAGATGCTTGGACTGATGATGAAGATTTGCTTCTGGCAGAAGTAGTACTCCGGCATATTCGTGAAGGTGGAACGCAACTTTCCGCTTTTAAAGAGGTGGGAAGACATTTGTCTCGTACACCTGCAGCATGTGGATTTAGGTGGAATTCTTACGTTAGGAAGCAGCATAGAGGACGTATTGAAGAAGCGAAGCAACTCCGTAAAGCGGAAAATTATGAAGTGAAAGAGACAAAGATAGTGGAGGCACCTACGTCTCTTACATTAAATGATGTCATTGATTTCTTACAAAATTATAAAGATGAAAAAGATTCAACTGTGTTGCAGCAACAAATTGAATCATTACAAACAGAGAGAGCGCGTCTTCTGGAGCGGTTATCAGTATATGAGGAAGAGTATAGAACATTACTTGATTATATTGATCAAAAAAGAAGTGTAATGGTATTAGAGGGAAAAGAAAGAGATGTTGTTCGTGCGAATGAAAAATTGGAGAAGTTAAAGAAATAAAAAAACAGCTGTTATGCAGCTGTTTTTTTATTTCTTAAGCAGATTCTTCGTTTGTAACCGCATTCAAATTTATTTCTGGTTGCCAAATGTAAAATTCACCATCGGTTACTGATACTTTTTGGAAATTTAATTTATCCCAAAAACCTGCTGATTGGACACGTGCTATCGTTTTAATCGGGAATTGTAGTTGCTTCGCGTAATTAACGAGCATTTGTCCAAATCCTTGTTTTTGAAAAGTTGGTAACACCTCAAGTTTATAGAGTTCTATATAAGGACCAGCGATTTCGAAATTTTCTCCACCGTTCCTTTTCATATATAGACTCATACGCGCGATTAGTGATCCGCCATAGTAAATACCATAAAATGGAGATTCGCTATCATTTTCAATAATATTTGCCTGTAATTCTTCAAGCATGGATAACTCTAAAGCTCCGCAACCTTTAAACTTTTTAAATTCATCTAACGTTTTATAATTGATGAGCAAACGCTCAACTTTTGGGAATATCATTACATCACATCCCTTTCTTATCTTGTTGAATGCAGAAAAGTATAAATATTTATAATAATATTATAACTCATTTTTTAATTTTTATGAAGAAGATAGAATATTTCTTTCATTATTTTTTTGAGGATTTGCTAAACTAAGAGTAGAACTATGTATATAAGTAGTATATACATAGTGAAAGAAGAGGTTGCATTAGTTACAAGATAATTGAGTCCTCAACTATGCTATTGTAATTTAGTAAGATGTAAAGGAGGGAGGACAAGGAGACTTATGTAAATTATTATTATGAGTTCCTTGTGTAAAGATGAAAATTGGAATTGTTGGACCGGGGGCTATTGGTCTCCTATATGCATTTTATTTACAAAAAAGCAATCAAGATGTTACGTTGTTTACAAGGACCGCTAAGCAAGCGGAGGAATTAAACTTAACGGGTGTAACGTGTATTAGGAATGGAGAACGTGAAACAGTGTTTCCATCTATTTTACCGATAGAATGTATGCTGAATAAAAAGTTAGATTATACATTTATTGCTGTAAAGCAATATCACATAACTGACATATTACCTTTTGTACAGAGAGAATCGTCATTAATCTTTTTACAAAATGGAATGTCCCACCTTCATGTTATGGAAAAATTAAGGAATGAACGTATAGCGGTCGGGATTGTGGAGCATGGTGCAAAAAAAGAGGATGGAAATACAGTTCATCATACTGGAATAGGTGTTACAAAATTTGGTGTAGTGCGCGGTCAATCTAGTTGTTTTAAAAAGGTATTTAATTGTTTCCCTTTTGATTATTTTCTGATTCAGATAGAAGATGATTGGAAGGGGATTATGTGCAATAAATTAGTAGTCAATGTGTGTATTAATCCATTGACGGCATTATTGCAGGTTCAGAATGGAGAGTTAATTTCAAATCCTTTTTTTTATCAAATGATGGAGCAAGTATTTCAGGAAGTTGCATTTCTTCTTAAAGAAGAAGAGAAAGAAATGGTATGGCAACTGGTACGCCGGGTATGTGAAAGAACATCTCGTAATACATCATCTATGCTAGCGGATGTAAGAGCGAATAGACAAACGGAAGTTAATGCGATTGTTGGATATGTATTAGAAGAAGCTAAGGAACAACAACAACCAGTTCCGACACTTCAATTTTTGTTCAATGCAATAAAAGGAATGGAAGTATAAGTGTTATTCTTTGCTTTTACGTGAAACATTGACTACAATGTGGGTTGGTGAGAGAACAGGATACGAAAGGAAGAATTATATGGAGATAAAAGAAATCTCTGTTCCACTACAAGGTGTTGTAGTGGACTATATGAACGGTAAAAAAGAGATACAGTCATGTTTTGATTATATGTTAACAGAAGATGCTTTTAAACAGCGTTTACATGATTTGCGTGAGAGAAAGTTTTTCCGTCAAGATTTAGTAACGCATTTATTAGAATATAATACACAATTGCAAGCTGGAGAATTTACAATTCAAAATATAAAAGCGCTTGAAGATAAAAATACATATGCTGTTATAGCTGGACAACAAGCTGGGTTATTAACTGGACCGCTTTATACAGTGCATAAAATTATTTCGATTTTACAGCTTGCGAAAGAAAAAGAAGAGAGCCTAGGGGTTCGAGTTGTTCCTGTCTTTTGGATTGCTGGTGAAGACCATGATATGGATGAGATTAATCACACTTTTGTAACGAAAAATAAAAAAATAAAAAAGACTATTTTTCATGATCGTCATCCGAAAAAGGCGAGTGCTTCTGAGTCTGAGCTTTCTATTGAAGACTGTAGAAAATGGATCGAAGAGATTTTTAAAACATATCCGGAAACTAATTTTACAAAGGATGTATTACGATTTATTGATGATGCTTTGGATAAATCGCATACATATGTAGATTTCTTTGCACATCTTATTACGAAATTGTTCGCGAATTCTGGTTTAATTCTTGTAGATTCACATCATCCTGCATTAAGAAAATTAGAAGTGCCGTTCTTACAAAAAATTATAAGTAAATATAAAGAAATTCAAGTAGGACTACATAATCAACAGGAAGTAATTAAGGAACTAGGATTTAAACCGATTATTGAAACGAAGTCTAACGCGGTGCATATATTTATGGAAATTGATAATGAGCGAGTATTGCTTGAAGAGGATCAAGGGAAGTTTGTTGGAAAAGATGGAGTACATTCATTTTCGTATGAAGAATTGATGGAAGAGATGGAAAGAAGTCCAGAGCGTTTTAGTAATAATGTTGTAACGCGCCCTCTTATGCAAGAGTATATGTTTCCTACGTTAGCGTTTATTGGCGGGCCAGGGGAGCTAGCTTATTGGAGTGAATTGCAACAAGTGTTCCATACAGTCGGTTTCCAAATGCCACCTGTCGTTCCGCGTCTTACAATTACTTATATGGAGAGAGATATTGCGACAGATTTATACGATTTAGATTTGCAAGAAATGGATCCGTTTCTAAATAACATAGATAATTTGCGTGACAATTGGCTTTCTAATCAAATAGAGGAACCAATAGACGATCGATTTGTAGAAGCGAAAAAAGAAATAATTGATATTCATACATCATTACAACGATTTGTGAAAAAAATAGATCCAGGATTAAGTGAGTTTGCAGGGAAAAATGAACTGAAAATTAATGAACAAATTGAACTATTAGAAAGAATGTTGAAAAGAAATGTTGAGAAGAAGCATGCGGTTCAGCTAAATAAATTCCGTCGTATACAATTTGCGCTTCGTCCGTTAGGAGCACCGCAAGAACGTGTGTGGAATGTATGCTATTATTTAAATCAGTTCGGTCTTGATTTTGTTGACCGAGTAATGAAACAATCCTTTTCGTGGGGTGGAAAACATCATGTAATAAAACTATAGAATCTTGCTCTTTAGAGCAGGATTTTATTTTTATTGCATCGAATTAACTGTGAAGTGAAATTTTTCTGAATTATCATTCTTATATTAATGGACGGAATCGCTATGCAGCAGATATATATATATGACAAAATAGCACAAAATGTAAACGGATTATTATCTTTTTCGACAGGTTTTTATTTAAATTCCCGCAAAAGATGATAAAATTTAGTATATAATAAAATAAAATAGCGATTTGTATAGTATGCTGCCTTTGTTGGTAAGTTAAATGAGTCGTTCTTTCGTAGCATTTCGTTCTCTAGTAGTAAAATATGCGTTTAGAGGAAGAGATGCATTCAACATAATTAATTGGAAAAAGAGTAGGTGCAACAATGTTTAAACACGTAACAGTACTTTTGAAAGAAACAGTAGATGGCTTAGATATAAAGCCGGGTGGTACATATGTAGATTGTACACTGGGTGGAGGAGGACATAGTTCTTATTTATTATCCCAGCTAACTGATGGCGGAAAATTAATAGCATTTGATCAGGATGAAATAGCGATTCAAAATGCGAAGGAAAAGTTTTCTTCTTATGGTGAACAATTTGTAACAGTGAAGAGTAATTTTCGTTATTTATCTGAAAAACTACATGAATTAGGTATCACAGAAGTAGACGGGATTTTATTCGATTTAGGTGTTTCATCCCCACAATTAGATACACCAGAGCGTGGTTTTAGTTACCATCATGATGCACCGTTAGATATGCGGATGGATCAAGATGCCCCATTAACAGCATATGATGTTGTGAACAGCTGGTCATATGAACAACTCGTAAGAATTTTCTTCCAGTACGGTGAAGAGAAATTTTCAAAGCAAATTGCAAGGAAGATTGAAGCGTATCGCGAGAATAAAGCGATTGAAACGACAGGAGAGTTAGTGGAATTAATTAAAGAAGGTATTCCAGCTCCGGCCCGTAGAACAGGTGGACATCCTGCGAAGCGAGTATTCCAGGCGATTCGTATTGCTGTAAATGATGAATTAAAAGTATTTGAAGAAGCGTTGGAATCTGCAATTGAGATGGTCAAGCCGGGCGGAAGAGTTAGTGTTATAACATTCCATTCTTTAGAAGATCGTATTTGTAAAACGACGTTTAAGCGAAATAGTACAACGCCACAATTACCACCAGGACTACCGATAATCCCGGATGAATTTAAGCCGAAATTAAAGCTTATTACAAGAAAACCGATTTTACCTTCTGATATCGAATTAGAAGAAAATAATCGGGCACGTTCTGCGAAGTTGAGAATCGCTGAAAAAAGATAAAAAGGAGAGAGAGGTATGACTAATTTAGCTGTTAAGTACAAACAACAAGCGCAAGAAGAGGTACAAATTCAAACGCCACCACAGCAGATGGTTAAGCCGAAAGTAAAAGCGAAAATTACAAGAATCGAAAAGCTGTTGTATGTAGCGTTTATTGGCTTTTTAATATATGCCTGTGTAGCTTTTATTGGAAATAAAGCGGGCTTATATCAAGTTAATGTAGAAGCAGCAACGATAGAAGAACAGATTGTGAAGCAACAAAAAGAAAATCAAGAATTGCAGGCTGAAGTAGAGAAGTTAAGTCGTTATGAACGTATCGCTGAAGTTGCAAAAAAACACGGGCTAGAAATTAATGCGAATAACGTGAAGGGCCTGAAGTAAGGCAAATAGGTGTGAAGAAAAGATGAAGAGAAATATGACCAAATTTCATACCAATAAAGGAGCAGGTTATTTTATGATATTTTTCCTCCTGCTCTTTTTGCTGTTATTAGCCCGATTTTTTTACATACAAGTAACAGGAACAGTGGATAATCAAGATTTAAAGAAAATTGCTGAGCAAAAACATAGTAAAAAAGGAGTTCTCGAAGCGAATCGAGGAACAATTTATGATCAAAATGGTCATGTGTTAGCGCAAGACGCAAATTCCTATAAAATTGTAGCGGAATTAAAAGGTGCTAAACCTGTCGAGAATAAAGAGGATACTGCAAAGAAAATTGCAGGAGTACTCGGAAAAGGCGAAGAACAGATTTTAGCTACTTTAAATAAAGATAGAAGTCAGGTGGAATTTGGTAAATTAGGTAAGGGCTTGACGAAAGAACAGAAAGAACAAATAGAAGCATTGAAATTGCCGGGGATTTCTTTTATTACCGAAAATGCGAGAGTGTATCCAAATGGTGATTTCGCATCTTACGTCATAGGTCATGCGAAACCTGATGAAAATGGAATCGCAGTAGGTCAATTTGGTTTAGAAAAGAGTTTGGATAAATATTTAGGTGCTTCTAATGGAGAGGTAGCTTATACAGGTGATCGTAAAGGAGTATCTCTTGACGGTGGAAAAGTGAATGTAAAGGCACCTAAAAATGGAGATAACGTATATTTAACGCTTGACCAACGTATTCAAAGTTATTTAGAAGACGCAATGAAAGAAGCTAGTAAACATTATGACCCAGCAAATTTAATAGGAATTGTTGCAGATCCAAAAACAGGGAAAATATTAGCGATGTCTAGTAAACCTAGTTATGATCCGAACCAGGGACAAATGGATTACTTTTATAATGATGCTATTTCAAATGCATTTGAACCTGGATCAACAATGAAGATTTTCACATTAGCTGCGGCCATTAATGAAGGTGTGTATAAGGGACAAGACTTTTATCAGTCTGGTACATATCAAGTGGGTAATCGCAAAATAAAAGATCATAATGGCGGCGCTGGATGGGGTTCTATTACTTTTGATGAAGGGGTAGAACGCTCTTCAAACGTAGCGTTTGCGATTTTAGGTGATCAAAAACTTGGTCCAGAACGTTTCCGAAAATATATTCATAGTTTTGGATTAGACGAAAAAACGAATATTGATTTACCTGGTGAAGGGTCAAATACAATTTTATTTGATCAACAAATACAGCAAGTAACAACAGCGTTTGGACAAGGTTCTACAGTTACACCAATCCAACTCGTGCAAGCTGCAACAGCGATTGCGAATGATGGAAAAATGATGAAACCTTATACAATTGATAAAATTGTGGATCCAATAACAGGTAAAGTACAGCTAGAGCACAAACCAGAAGAAGTAGGAAAACCTGTTACCAAAGAAACCGCAGCGCAAGTAAGGCAATTACTAGAACGTGTTGTTACATCACCGAAAGGAACAGGAACTGCATATAAAGTTGATGGGTATTCAGTCGGTGGTAAAACAGGTACAGCACAAATTCCTGACGGAAAAGGTGGCTATATGACAGGAAGAGAGAATTATATATTCTCATTCCTAGGTATGGCACCGATGGACGATCCGCAACTTGTTGTGTATGTGGCCGTTAAACAGCCGAAATTAAAAGATGATGAAAACGGGGCTCAACCTTTAGCGGATATCTTTAAATATGTAACGAAAAATAGTTTAGAGTACTTAAAGATTAAGCCAAATGAAGTAAAAGATCCGAAAAAATATGTGAAAGAGCAACAAACTGTCGTTCCAGATGTAACCGGAAAAACGATGGAAGAAGCGAAAAAAGCAATTGATAAAGCAAAACTTCGTCCAATCGTATTAGGTGAAGGGAAAGTGCAGCAACAAGTGCCAAAAGCGACTGAACAAACATTGAAGGGTGATCGAGTCTTCTTAGTAGGAGATAAGCCTACAATGCCAAATATACAGGGATGGGCACTGCGTGATGTTATGAATTTAGCAAAAACATTAAAGCTTAACTTAAAACCTTCTGGTACAGGATATGTAACGGAACAAAGTGTGCCGGAAGGAACATTGTTGCAACCTGGTACAGAATTAGATGTAACACTCGTACCACCACTTGAGCCGCAGCAAGAAGCAGAAAAGCCATAATGGTAATAGGGAAGAAGTTCTAATTAAATAGGTACAAGCATATATTGGAACAAGCTAGGCGTAAGGGAGGCTTGTTCCAATATGCGTGTATCAAATGTAACGGTTAGAAAACGACTTATTTTTATACTTATATCGGGTATACTCATTTTCACCATCATCGATATTCGACTTGGATATGTGCAATTTTTTCTTGGGAATATGTTAACGGATCGTGCGAAAGATTCATGGAGTCGTAATATTACTTTTGAACCAGAGCGAGGGAAAATTTTAGATCGAAATGGTGTGGAACTTGCTACGAATAAAAGTGCACCGACCGTCTTTGTTGTGCCGAGGCAAATTGAAAAACCAGCAGAGACTGCAGAGAAGTTAGCTGCAGTATTAGGTGTGGAAAAAGATGATATTTATAAGCGGATTACAAAAAAAGAGTCGATTGTAAGGCTTGATAAAGGCGGAAGGAAAATATCGCATGAAAAAGCGAAAGAAGTACGAGGGTTAAGCTTAAAGGGTGTTTATATCGCAGAGGATTCCATCCGGTACTATCCATTTGGTAACTTTTTATCACACGTATTAGGATTTGCGGGCAGTGATAATCAAGGGCTTATGGGACTAGAGAAATATTATGACAAAGAGCTAAATGGTGATAAAGGTCATGTGCGATTTTTTGCAGATGCGAAAGGGCAGAGAATGCCTAACGTTGGTGATGATTTTAAAAAACCAGAAGCCGGATTGAATTTAGGATTAACAATTGATTCACGTATTACAAGGATTATGGAAAGAGAAATGAATATTGCGGAATCTACGTATAATCCAGACGGTATGATAGCAATTGCGATGAATCCGAAAAATGGTGAAATTTTAGGTATGTCCAGTCGACCAAGTTTTGATCCAGCAGACTTTCAAAGTGTTTCTCCGGAAGTATATAACAGAAACTTACCTGTATGGAGTACGTATGAGCCTGGGTCAACATTTAAGATTATTACATTAGCCGCAGCCTTGAATGAAAATTTAGTAGACTTAGAGAAAGATACGTTTTATGATGATGGAGCAGCTGAAGTTGGTGGAGCTAGGTTGCGATGTTGGAAAGCTGGAGGTCATGGTAGCCAAACGTTTTTAGAGGTAGTTCAAAACTCTTGTAACCCGGGATTTATTGAACTCGGTGATCGTCTTGGTAAAGACCGATTGTTTAAATACATTCGCAATTTCGGATTTGGACAAAAGACCGGAATTGACTTGCAAGGTGAAGGTAGCGGGATTTTATTTAACTTAGATAAAGTTGGTCCAGTCGAGCAAGCAACGACTTCATTCGGGCAAGGTGTTTCGGTTACACCAATTCAACAAGTAGCGGCAGTAGCGGCTGCTGTAAATGGTGGAACTTTGTATCAACCATATATAGCGAAGGAATTTATTGACCCGAAGAATAATCAAGTTGTCAGCAAAAAAACGCCTGTTGCGAAAAGAAAAGTTATTTCCAAGGAAACTTCAGAGAAAGTTCGTTATGCATTAGAGAATGTTGTAGCGAAAGGGTCCGGTAAAGGTGCTTATATTGATGGATATCGTGTAGGTGGAAAAACCGGAACTGCTCAAAAGGTGAAAGATGGAAAATATTTAGATAATAACTATATTGTATCTTTTATCGGTTTTGCTCCAGCAGATGATCCGCAAATTGTTGTTTACGTTGCTGTTGATAATCCGAAAGGAGTCACTCAATTTGGTGGAGTTGTTGCGGCTCCAATTGTTGGGAATATTCTTCGAGATGCACTTCCTGTTATGGGAGTGGAGCCGAGAAAAGAGCAAGTTGAGAAAGAATATAAATGGGGCGATACACCAACTGTGGAAGTTCCAAATTTAATTGGTATGAAGAAGAAAGATTTACAAACACAACTTGTCGATTTGAAGCTTGATATAAGTGGTGATGGAGAGAAAGTAATTAAACAATCACCAGAAGCTGGAGCGAAAGTTAAAGAAGGTTCGAAAATTAGAATTTACTTCGGGAATTAAAGGTAACCGATTGTGTTTTATGGTACAATTGGTGGAAGTGAGTTCTTTTTAGAAGAGTTGCTTTATTTGAGACTACAAGTGTCTCGTTAATAAACAAGTCTATTTATTAGACTGTAGTAGCACTTACCTCCAGTTTTTATATAACTAGGAGGTAACGTGTTACTTACTTAAAATAAGAGATAAATAAACAATGTAGAGAGGGTTTAGTGAAATGAAGTTGCATACACTTGTATCATGTTTGCATGATTTTCCAGTTGTTCCAAAAGAAAATCCAGAAATAACATCTATTGAAGCTGATTCACGTAAAGTGAGAGAGGGAAGCTTATTTGTATGTATGAAAGGATATACGGTTGATAGCCATGACTTTGCTAAGCAAGCAGCCGCACAAGGAGCGGCTGCTATTGTTGCGGAAAGACCAATTGATGTTGACGTTCCAGTTGTACTTGTGAAAAATACTTTTCGTTCGTTAGCGGTTTTAGCTGATTACTTTTATGGCCAACCAACACACAAGTTACATTTAATCGGTATTACAGGTACAAATGGAAAGACAACAACATCGCATATTATGGATGAAATTATGCGCGCACATGGTCATAAAACAGGGCTAATTGGAACGATTAATATGAAAATCGGTGATGAAACATTTGAGGTGAAAAATACAACACCAGATGCACTAACACTTCAACAGACGTTTTCAAAAATGGTTGAACAAGGTGTGGATAGCACAGTAATGGAAGTTTCGTCTCATGCTTTAGATCTTGGTCGTGTACACGGATGTGATTATGATGTTGCGGTATTTACGAATTTAACACAAGATCATTTAGACTATCATAATACGATGGAAGAATATAAACATGCGAAGGGATTGCTTTTTGCGCAGCTTGGCAATAGTTATAATCATAATCGTGAAAAGTACGCTATATTAAACAGCGATGATCCAGTCGCGGAAGAGTATATGAGAAGTACAGCAGCTACGGTCGTTACATACGGTATAGAGGTTTCGAGTGATATTATGGCAAAAGATATCGTTATGACGAGCGGTGGCACGACATTTACACTTGTAACACCGTATGAGAGTGTAAATGTTACGATGAAATTAATTGGTAAGTTCAATGTATACAATGTATTAGCTGCTACAGCAGCGGGGCTTGTTTCAGGCGTGAACTTACAAACAATTATTGATGTAATTAAAAAGCTAGCTGGAGTTCCTGGGCGTTTTGAAGTTGTTGATGGCGGACAGAATTATACAGTTATTGTTGATTATGCACATACACCGGATAGCCTGGAGAACGTACTGAAAACTGCGAAACAGTTCGCAAAAGGTGATGTATATTGTATTGTTGGTTGCGGTGGTGATAGAGATCGGACGAAAAGACCGGTGATGGCAAGTGTCGCAACAAAATATGCAACTCACGCAATCTACACATCAGACAATCCAAGAAGTGAAGATCCAGTGGCTATTTTAGATGATATGATAAACGGTGCAAAAGGGAATAATTATGAAGTAATTGTTGATCGGAAAGAAGCGATACGCTATGCGATTTCGAAAGTGAAAGCAGAAGATATTATTATTATTGCTGGTAAAGGGCATGAAACGTATCAAATTATTGGTAAAGAAGTTCATCATTTTGACGATCGTGAAGTCGCTAAAGAAGCAATCACGGAGCGTTTAAACAACGAAGAGTAACAGCATGAGAGGAGGACTACATGTGCTTGAACAAGGTTTATTAGTAACGGCTGGGGTAGCATTCTTAATTTCTGTTGCCCTTTCGCCATTATTTATTCCATTTTTAAGAAAGTTAAAGTTCGGACAGAGTATTCGTGACGAAGGACCGAAGTCACACCAAAAGAAATCAGGAACACCAACGATGGGTGGTATTGTCATATATGTATCTATGATGGTGACTACGCTTATTATGGCGATTAAATTTAATCATTTAGGTGCAGAAGTATCATTGTTATTATTAGTTACATTCGGGTACGGATTAATCGGATTTTTAGATGACTACATAAAAGTAGTTAAGAAAAGAAATCTTGGTTTAACATCAAAACAAAAATTGATTGGTCAACTTGTAATTGCTATTGCATTCTTTTTAATTGGAAAAGGGCAAGCATTTCACACATATATCATGATTCCTGGAACTGATGTTAAATTCGAACTGGGCTGGGCATATTTTGTTCTTGTATTATTTATGCTTATTGGTGGATCGAATGCGGTTAACTTAACAGATGGTTTAGATGGTTTATTATCAGGGACAGCTGCTATTGCATTCGGAGCATTTAGTATTATTGCTGTAGCTCAAGAACAATTTGGGGTAGCGATTTTCTGTATGGCAGTTGTAGGAGCTGTACTTGGCTTTTTAGTATTCAATGCGAATCCAGCGAAAGTATTTATGGGGGATACGGGTTCTCTAGCTTTAGGTGGTGCAATTGCAGCTGTAGCGATTTTGTTAAAACAAGAATTGCTACTTGTTATTATTGGCGGCGTATTCGTAATGGAAACTTTATCGGTTATTATCCAAGTTATTTCATTCAAAACAACAGGAAAGCGTGTCTTTAAAATGAGTCCATTACATCACCATTATGAATTATGTGGTTGGTCAGAGTGGCGTGTTGTTGTGACGTTTTGGTCTGTAGGATTTTTATTAGCTGTGCTAGGAATTTATATCGGGGTGTGGATGTAATTGAAAACTGTAACTGAATATCAAAATAAAAATGTTCTTGTATTAGGTATTGCTAAAAGTGGTTATGCAGCAGCTACTTTATTACAAAAATTAGGAGCGAACGTTATTGTAAATGATGGGAAACCATTAGCGGGTAATGTGCTTGCAGCTGAGTTACAAGCGAAAGGAATGGATGTTGTGTGTGGTGGACATCCGTTAGAATTGTTGGAGAGAAACATTGCACTTGTCGTAAAAAATCCAGGAATTCCGTATTCTAATCCACTATTAGTGGCAGCGAAAGAAAAACAAATTCCGATTGTAACTGAGGTTGAATTAGCATATCGTATTTCAGCAGCACCGTTTGTTGGGATTACAGGATCTAACGGTAAAACAACAACGACTATGTTAACGTTTGAAATGTTGAAAGAAGGACAAAAGCATCCTGTTATTGCGGGGAATATTGGTACTGTAGCTTGTGAAGTTGCGCAATCCGCGATAGAAAATGAAGTTGTCGTTACAGAACTTTCATCGTTCCAATTGATGGGAGTAGAATCGTTCCAACCAAAAATTGCAGCCTTTTTAAATTTATTTGAGGCTCACTTAGATTATCATGGGACGAAGAAAGAGTATGGTTTAGCGAAAGCAAATATTTTCAAAAACCAAACTGAAACAGATTATAGTGTAATTAATGCAGATGATGCAGATGTGATGGCTTTATCTGCTTATAGTAAGGGTCAAAAAATACTATTCTCGACAACGAAAGAAATTGAAGATGGTGCGTGTATAAAATATAACGCTCTTTATTTTAAAGGTGAAAAAGTTGTTGAAGTAAGTGATATCGTTTTACCTGGTAAGCATAATTTAGAAAATATTTTAGCGGCAATGAGTATTGCTAAATTACTAGGTGTTTCTAATGAAGCAATTATTGCTGTATTAAAACGTTTTACAGGCGTAAAACATCGTTTAGAATATGTAACAACTATTAACAACCGTAAGTTTTATAATGACTCAAAAGCAACGAATATGTTAGCGACTGAGAAAGCTTTATCTGCGTTTACACAACCGATTGTGTTATTAGCAGGCGGGCTTGATCGTGGAAATGAATTTGATGATTTAATTCCGTATTTCAAAAATGTAAAGGCGATTGTAACATTTGGACAAACTGCACCTAAATTAGTAAGAGCGGCAGAAAAAGCGGGATTAGATGTAATTGAAAGTGTCGATACTTTAGTTGAAGCAGTAGTGAAAGCTTATGCTCATTCTACAGATGGCGATGTAATTCTTCTTTCTCCAGCATGTGCAAGCTGGGATCAATTTAAAACATTTGAAGAAAGAGGAGACATTTTTATACAAGCTGTGCATAAACTTATATAAAGTAAATCAAAACATCAGTAGGCTAACACCTACTGATGTTTTGTTACATAGGGCAAAAGTTTCTGCCCAAAGAGGTGGTGTTCATGGGTAATGAAGAAAACGCCTGATTTTATTCTCATCATCGTTACACTTGCGTTGTTAACAATCGGAATGATTATGGTTTATAGTGCGAGTGCGGTTTGGGCCTCTTATAAAATGGGGGATTCATTCTTTTTTGCAAAAAGACAATTGCTGTTTGCAGGTCTTGGTGTAGTGGCTATGTTTTTTATCATGAAAATTGATTATTGGGTGTGGCGTACTTATTCAAAAGTAATTTTGCTAGTTTGCTTCATTCTACTTATTCTCGTTCTTATTCCTGGAGTAGGTCTTGTTCGTGGTGGGGCGCGAAGTTGGATTGGAATCGGGGCATTTTCCATTCAGCCGTCAGAATTTATGAAGTTCGCGATGATTATTTTCCTAGCAAAATTTTTAGCGGAACGACAAAAATTAATTACATCTTTTAAACGTGGTTTACTACCAGCTCTTAGTTTTGTATTTCTTGCTTTCGGGATGATTATGTTACAACCAGACCTTGGTACGGGAACAGTAATGGTTGGGACATGTATTATTATGATTTTTGTTTCGGGAGCGAGGGTCTTTCACTTTGCAATGTTTGGTTTGCTTGGTGTAGCAGGATTTGTAGGGTTAATTGCATCGGCACCATATCGAATGAAGCGGATTACATCTTATTTAGATCCATGGTCAGATCCGCTTGGAAGCGGATTTCAAATTATCCAATCGTTACTCGCAATTGGACCTGGTGGTTTATTTGGGCTTGGACTTGGACAAAGTAGACAAAAATTTCTTTATTTGCCTGAACCACAAACAGATTTTATATTTGCAATCTTATCCGAGGAATTAGGTTTTATTGGCGGTTCATTTGTGTTATTATTATTTAGTCTATTACTATGGCGCGGGATTCGTATAGCATTAGGAGCGCCAGATTTATATGGTACGTTTTTAGCAGTAGGTATTGTGGCGATGATTGCGATTCAAGTAATGATTAATGTTGGTGTTGTAACAGGACTAATGCCTGTTACGGGTATTACTTTGCCGTTTTTAAGTTATGGTGGATCAAGTTTGACCTTAATGTTAATGGCAGTAGGTGTATTATTGAATATAAGTCGCCATTCTCGCTATTAAACCCTGTTTATAAGACAGGGTTTTTCGTATGTTTGTGAAAATACAATATGTATATAGAAATAAATACGATTGAATAAGAACAGGGAAGTGGAGGAATTTGTAG
This sequence comes from Bacillus sp. H1a, assembly GCF_000633475.1. Taxonomy (NCBI): domain Bacteria; kingdom Bacillati; phylum Bacillota; class Bacilli; order Caryophanales; family Bacillaceae; genus Bacillus; species Bacillus sp. H1a. The sequence continues at coordinate 85,051 of NZ_AYMH01000013.1, forward strand.
TGCGAGTATTAGTTAGTGGTGGGGGAACTGGAGGACATATTTATCCAGCTCTTGCTTTAATTAGAGAAATAAAAAAATTAAATCCGGAAGCAAGGTTTTTATACATTGGTACGGAAAATGGGTTAGAGAGTACTATCGTACCGAAAGCAGGTATACCGTTTCAATCTATTGTTATCAGTGGATTTAAACGAAAAATATCTCTCGATAATGTAAAAACAGTGATGCGTTTCTTAAAAGGTGTTCAAGATAGTAAACGATATATTCGTCGTTTTAATCCTGATATTGTTATTGGCACTGGTGGATATGTATGTGGTCCAGTTGTTTATGCTGCGGCCAAATTAGGTATTCCAACTATTGTACACGAACAAAATAGTGTACCTGGTGTAACGAATAAATTTTTAAGTCGTTATGTTGATAAAGTTGCTGTTTGTTTTGAAGCAGCTGCAGAGCATTTTCCTGAGTCAAAAGTGGTTATGACAGGTAATCCACGTGCATCAGAAGTAATGGATCAAAATGGAATGAAAGGGAAACGTTCAGTAGGACTATCTCTTCCTAAAAAATCCGTACTTATTTTTGGTGGGAGTCGCGGAGCTAGACCGATTAATGATGCTTTTGTAGAAGCGATTGAACAATTTGGGAATAAAAGTTACGAAGTATTATATGTAACCGGTGAAGTACATTATGATAAAGTTATGGAAGCCGTGAAACAAAAAGGGAATCCGAATAATGTTATTATTAAACCTTTCATTCATAATATGCCGGAGGTACTGACTGGTGTAGATCTTGTTGTTTCAAGAGCAGGAGCTACAACGCTTGCGGAATTAACAGCGTTAGGAAAGCCGAGTGTATTAATTCCAAGTCCGTACGTAACAAATAACCATCAAGAAAAAAATGCACGTTCAGTTGTTGATAAAGGAGCAGCTAAAATGCTACTTGAAAAAGATTTAACATCTGAAACGCTTATTCGTGATATTGATGAAATTTTATTAGATGCACAAACATTACAAAACATGAAACTGGCTGCTAAGCAACTAGGTATTCCAGATGCAGCAAATAAGCTGTATGAAGTAATGAACAAGCTTATTAAAAAATAACATTAGGTGAACGCCCTGCATATTACTGTAATAAGGAGACTTAATATGGGGGAGATTGTTATGGAACAATTAGTAAAAGAGCTTTTAGAAGCAAATGTTGGTCGCGTGTTAGTTAACGAACCGTTAGCGCGTTACACGACTATGAAAATAGGTGGACCAGCTGATATTTTAATTGTGCCAAAGCATGTTGCCGGTATTGAGAAAACGCTAGAGTTAGTAAAGAAATATAAGAAAGAGTGGACTGCAATTGGTCGCGGTTCAAACCTTCTCATATCTGATCAAGGTATAGAAGGTGTCGTTATTCGTTTAGGAGAAGGATTAGACCACTTAGAGGTCGAAAAAAATAGAGTAAGAGTTGGTGGCGGATATCCCCTTATTAAATTGTCAACTTTACTTAGTCGCCAAGGATTAGCTGGATTGGAATTTGCAAGTGGTATTCCAGGAAGTGTTGGTGGTGCAGTGTATATGAATGCAGGGGCTCATAACTCAGAGATATCGAATATATTAACGAAGACTCGTATTTTGTTTGAAAATGGTACAATTGACTGGCTGACGAATAATGAAATGGAATTTTCCTATCGTACATCAGTATTACAAAGGAAACGTCCTGGTATTGTTTTGGAAGCTGAGTTTCAATTACAGGCAGGAGAGCGTGAGGAAATTATAAGTAGCATGCAAAAGAATAAAGATTACCGCCGTGAAACGCAGCCGTGGAATCATCCTTGTGCAGGAAGTATATTTCGAAACCCAATCCCGTATTTTGCAGGAAATTTAATAGAAAAAGCAGGGCTTCGTGGTTATAAAATAGGTGGGGCTCAAATTTCTGAAATGCATGGAAATTTTATTATTAATACTGGGGCTGCATCAGCGCAAGATGTATTAGATTTGATTACATTGATAAAGCATACAATTAAAGATAAATTTGGTGTAGATATGCATACAGAAGTAGAAATCATTGGAAGATAACGGTTATTCGTTCCGCTCATTATCATTTATGTTATAATAAGAAGATAAGAACGGCATGAAGAACATGCCGTTCTTTATGTTACGTAGGGGGATCGCACATGAAAAATAGTAAAGTGATTAAACTACAAGATCGTGTACCAAAATTAAAGAATCAAAAGAAAAAGAATAAAAAACCTGTTAATCATCGTTTAATTTTATACATATCAATTTTATTTTTATTAGTACTCTTTTTAATTTATTTTCGGTCTCCGCTTAGTAATATAAAAAAGATAAGTGTGTTTGGAAATCATTATATGACAGATGAACAAGTTATGAAGGAATCTGGTGTGACCTATGATACAAGTTATTTCCGAGTAACAGCACATAAAGCAGAAGAAAACTTAACGAAACGAAAAGAAATTAAAGCGGTAAATGTAAAAAAACGTTTTCCTAACAAGATTGATGTTCATATTGAAGAATATTTAACGATTGGTTATATAAATAAAGATGGAAAATTACAACCGTTGTTAGAAAATGGGAAAACACTCGATGTACTTCCGAATGGCAAACTTCCTGTTGCAGCACCAATTTTTGAACCTTTTAAAGAGGAGAAAATGAAGGAGTTAATTGCAGAACTAGAAAAATTAACGCCGGCTATTTTAAGGTCTATTTCTGAAATTCGTTATACACCAACGAGTGCAAATGAAGACCATCTTACTTTATATATGAATGAAGGATATGAAGTAAGCACCACTATTCAAAATTTCGCAAAGCGAATGGAAGCCTATCCACTTATTATAAAAACAATTGAACCTGGTAAGAAGGTTTTAATTGACTTAGAAGTAGGCGCATATACGAAGGATTTAGGTGCTGGAGAAAAAAAAGAATAGAATGGTCGTTTTCACGACGTTATTACGGATGAAATGAAACGAATGTTCTTTTATATGCATACTAATTTACGAGAATGCTTCATTTGATGAAAAATATGTAAATTTTCTTAGATTCCTACTAGGATTGGTACAAGTTTCACTTTTCTACAAGTACATCTTAGTGTAGACTTATACTTGGCGGTAAACTTTACGCTTGAAATGGAATTATTTCAAGATAAAGCAGTTATCCACAGTTTACTGCGATATTCTTAAATGAATGTTAAATAAAAATAAGAAAAATATAGGGTTAAAAAAGGGAAACGTATAAAGACGTTGAATATTTTTCTTATAAATAGCAAAGTTGCGATTGTTGTTCCATATATTGAGTTGTATGGTATAAATAAAGAAGGAGGTGCCAAAGAATGAACAGCAATGAAATATATGTTAGTCTTGACATCGGTACATCCAATGTTAAAGTCATCATTGGTGAAATGGTTAATGACAGCTTAAACATTATTGGTGTTGGAAACGTAAAATCAAATGGTTTGAAGAAGGGATCGATAGTTGATATAGACGAGACTGTTCGATCAATTAAAAAAGCAATTGAACAAGCTGAGCGCATGGTGGGGATCCACATTGAGCAAGTTGTAGTAGGTGTCAATGCAAACCAGGTACAGTTGCTCCCTTGTCACGGAGTAGTCGCCGTATCAAATGAAGATCGTGAAATCGGGAATGAAGATGTCTTACGCGTTCTAGATGCAGCACAAGTTGTGTCGATTGCTCCTGAACGTGAATTTATTGATGTGGTACCTCGACAGTTCATTGTAGACGGTCTTGACGAGATTAACGATCCACGCGGGATGATCGGTGTAAGATTAGAAATGGAAGGTACACTTATTACAGGCTCGAGAACTTTACTACATAACCTACTTCGTTGTGTAGAAAAAGCAGGTCTTGAAATTGTTGATATTTGTCTGCAACCTTTAGCTGCTGCGACAGTTGCCTTATCTTCGGATGAAAGAAATAGAGGAGTAGCCCTTGTTGATATTGGTGGAGGATCTACTACGTTATCTATTTTTAAAGATGGAGAGCTGCAAGCAACGAGCGTATTGCCATTAGGTGGAGATCATATAACGAAGGATATAGCGATTGGGCTGAAAACTTCGACAGAAAATGCAGATCAAATTAAGCTGAAATATGGACATGCTTTTTATGATACAGCATCTGAAGAAGAGATGTTTACGGTTCCTATTATGGGAAGCGATCAAACAGAACAATATTCTCAATTGGAATTATCGGATATCATCGAGGCTCGTGTAGAGGAGATTTTAATGTTTGTTCAAGATGAAGTGCGTAAGTTAGGAGTGAAACAAGTAGCTTCTGGATATGTACTAACTGGTGGAATTGCTTCTATGCCAGGTGTTCTTGATCTTGCGTATGATATTTTACATGAAAATGTTCGTATAGCAACTCCTGATTATATTGGTGTTCGTGAGCCTCAATATACAATTGGAGTTGGATTAATTAAACACTCTTATCAAAAAGCTAAATTACGTGGGAAAAATGTGCAGGAAAAGCAAGAGCATTTTGAACCAGTACCAGCGCCAACGCCGGTACAACAGCAACCTGCAAAGCAAAAAACTCGTAATCAAAACAATAATAATCAAAATGATGACCGTATGATGTCAAAAGTAAAACGTGTATTCCGTTATTTATGGGATTAAAATTGGACACGAAAAATGAGGTTCTAGGGGGATTTCGACATGTTAGAGTTTGATACTACTCAAGATCAATTAGCGAATATAAAAGTTATCGGTGTCGGCGGTGGCGGAAACAACGCTGTAAACCGTATGATTGAACACGGTGTACAAGGTGTAGACTTTATCGCTGTGAATACTGATGCACAAGCATTAAATCTATCAAAAGCTGAAACGAAAATGCAAATTGGTGGAAAATTAACGCGTGGACTTGGTGCAGGCGCGAACCCTGAAGTAGGGAAAAAAGCTGCGGAAGAAAGTAAAGAACAGATCCAAGAAGCACTTCGTGGTGCAGATATGGTATTCGTAACTGCTGGTATGGGCGGTGGAACTGGAACTGGTGCAGCTCCAGTTGTTGCTCAAGTTGCAAAAGAACTAGGTGCGTTAACAGTTGGTGTTGTAACACGTCCATTTACTTTTGAAGGACGTAAGCGTGCAACGCAAGCGGCATCTGGTATTGCAGCATTTAAAGAAAATGTAGATACACTTATTGTAATTCCAAACGACCGCCTATTAGAAATTGTTGATAAAAATACGCCAATGTTAGAAGCGTTCCGTGAAGCAGATAACGTGTTACGCCAAGGTGTTCAAGGTATTTCTGATTTAATTGCTACACCAGGTCTTATTAACTTAGACTTTGCAGACGTAAAGACAATTATGTCTAATAGAGGTTCTGCTTTAATGGGTATCGGTTCTGGTAATGGTGAAAATCGTGCTGCTGAAGCTGCGAAAAAAGCAATCTCTAGTCCATTACTAGAAACATCTATTGATGGAGCTCAAGGTGTTATTATGAACATTACGGGTGGAGCAAACTTAAGTTTATATGAAGTGCAAGAAGCGGCAGATATTGTAGCTTCAGCTTCGGATCCAGAAGTAAATATGATCTTCGGTTCTGTAATTAATGAAGGGTTAAAAGATGATATCGTTGTAACTGTAATTGCAACTGGTTTTGATGATAGCATTGCGACTCAACCACCAAAACCAATTATCCGTCCGAATGTGAATCATGCACAACAACAGCAACAACCAGTAGCTCAACCTTCAAAACAGCGTGAAGTAAAACGTGAAATGAAACGTGAAGAGCCGATTGTACATGAGCGTCATACAGATTCAGATGATATCGATATTCCAGCATTTTTACGTAACCGTCGTAGACGATAAAGAAAAGGAGCTTTCATGCTCCTTTTTTTGTTGTCTAAATGCAAAAGACCTGCTAAGCAGGTCTTTTTTTATTACTTGTCAATGGAGACCTTTATATTTTTGTGTACATATAGTTCACTTCATATGTATACAAGTAAGAAATCTATATTATTCTATGAAAAAAATATTTTTATTTATTACCGACAGATTATGTCTAGAAATCACAAAATAACAAAAAAACCCCTCCGCAAATTGACACACTTTCCTAGTGGATATGCATTATACTAGTCTCAACTTAAAAAAAGAGGTGAATTGTTTGGTTGTTTACGCCGACGTTGTTTGGTTGTTAAACGCCTGCATTGATTTTCTTTTACTTTTATTAACAGCTACCGTGTTGAAAAAGAGGATCAAAAGATGGAGGCTAGTGTTAGGGGCATTTATAGGTTCGACCATTGTTATTTTCGCCTTTACTCCCTTTGCTTCTATGATGACACATCCAATTATGAAACTACTGTACTCGTTACTTATTGTGTATACAGCATTTGGGTTTTCAACGTTTAGAAATTATGCACAAACTGTTCTTACTTTTTACTTTGTAACTTTTATGGTTGGCGGAGGATTAATTGGAACTCATTTCTTTTTGCAAACAAATGAAATGGTAAATGGATTAGTTCAAGTGAAATCGATTTCTTATGGAGATCCTGTCAGTTGGTTATTCGTTTTTCTTGGTTTTCCGATTATTTATTATTTCTCCAAGAAACGTATTGAAAGTGTAGAAGTTACAAAAATACATTATGATCAAATTGTAAAGGTAAAGATCCAATTAGCAGAGTATGAATTGGAATTAGACGGTCTAATTGATAGTGGGAACCAACTTCACGATCCTTTAACCAAAACACCTGTTATGATTATGCATATTTCATCATTAGAGCATTGTTTACCAACTTGGTTGACAGCGCAGATCTATTCCAAAACAGAAATCCCTCAAATACCAGAAAATGATTCTGGATGGGCGACAAGGTTGCGTTTAGTTCCTTTTCGGGCAGTAGGGATAGAACATCAATTTTTATGGGCGATTAAGCCAGATAGTGTTCAAGTTTATCACGAAGGAAATGCTGTGGTTGTAAATAAGGTTCTGATTGGGCTAAACACACAGCAACTGTCCACGAATGGAGAGTATCAATGTATTGTACATCCGAAAATGTTGATTTCACAAAAAGTGGTAATCGCTTAATTATGAGAGGCGGGATAATATGATGAAATTGAAATTTTATTTAGTATACCTTTGGTATAAAGTATTATTGAAACTAGGAATTAAGACCGATGAAATTTATTACATAGGTGGAAGTGAAGCACTGCCACCTCCTTTAACGAAAGAAGAAGAGGAAGTTCTTTTGAATAAATTGCCAAAAGGAGATCAAGCGGCGAGGTCACTGCTTATTGAACGTAATTTACGTCTTGTTGTATATATAGCGAGAAAGTTTGAAAATACAGGGATAAATATTGAGGATTTGATAAGTATAGGAACAATCGGCCTTATTAAAGCAGTGAATACATTTAATCCAGAAAAGAAAATAAAATTAGCAACATATGCATCTCGTTGTATAGAAAATGAGATTTTAATGCATTTGCGTCGAAATAATAAAAATCGTTCGGAAGTTTCTTTTGATGAACCACTTAACATAGATTGGGATGGCAATGAATTGTTGTTATCAGATGTTTTAGGTACAGATGATGACATTATTACAAAAGATTTAGAAGCTACTGTAGATCGTCATCTTTTGATGAAAGCATTGCATCAATTAAATGATCGTGAAAAACAAATTATGGAGCTTCGATTTGGGCTCGCTGGTGAAGAAGAAAAGACACAAAAAGACGTGGCGGATATGCTCGGAATTTCGCAGTCTTATATTTCTCGTTTGGAAAAAAGAATTATAAAAAGATTACGAAAAGAATTTAATAAAATGGTGTAAAGAATAAGACCAGCTTTGGTCTTATCCCTGTCAAGTAGACAGTATGAAAAAGACTAAGCAGCCATCGAGATTCGATATTCTATCGGAGCTCGATGGTTGAGTCGTTTTTGGAACCGTTTATAGTTATAAAAGTAAATATATTCTTCAATTGCTTGTATTAAATCTTCTTCTGTTTTAAAATGATTCAAATACAACATCTCCGATTTAAAATGG
>NZ_AYMH01000014.1:0-1213 GCF_000633475.1 Bacillus sp. H1a
TTATCCCCTTTAGGTAGACAGTGTAAAAAGGACCATGTGCATACATGGATGTTACACTATTACTTGGAGGGGATTTTTCATGACTAAAAAAGGCTCAACATTTAATACATATTCAGAAGAATTAAAGTTATCAGCTGTTCAAAGTTATTTAAACGGAGAAGGAAGTTACAATATGATAAAGGAAAAATATCAGATTAGAAGCTCTACCCAGCTTAAAAATTGGGTCAAAAAATATAAAGAATGTGGTGAGATTACAGATACTCGTGGGAAAAATAATGGAATGAAAGGTATACCAAACCCTCTTAAAGGAAAGCGCGTTCATTTCAACACTGTTGAAGAGGAACGTGACTATTATAAGGCTCAGGTTGAATATTTAAAAAAGCAGTATCCAAATCTGTAAATGGAGGCGTGCTAAAATATAAAGAGAGATATCATATCGTTGAATCACTAAAGAGAAAATATCCAGTTATATGGCTTACTAAATTTGCAGGTGTACATCGCTCAAGTTACTATAAGTGGATTCATACAAAAAGTATGAAAAACATGCGACTAGAATCCGACCAACGATTAAAAAAGGTAATTCAATCTATTCACGTAAAGCACAAGGAATATGGTTATCCACGCATGAAAATTGCTTTACAAGAAGAGGGTTATTTTATAAATCACAAAAAGGTATATCGCTTAATGGGTGAGCTCAACATTCAGTCTATTATTCGAAAGAAGCGTCGCTTCTTTAAAGGGAATTATTCCAATACTTTTCCAAATGTTTTAAACCGTGAATTCAAAGATCGCCAACAAAATGAAGCGCTCGTTACAGATATTACCTACCTACGATTTCAAGAAGGATTCCGCTATCTTTCTGTTGTACAAGATATTTATAATAACGAAGTTGTTTCTTGGAAAATTTCCAAGCGCAATGATAATGAACTTGTATTAGATACAATTGAAATGCTTGCACAAAAAAGAGATGTGCGTGGAACCATTCTCCATTCAGATCAGGGATTCCAGTACACATCTCATGCCTACAACAAACGACTTTTTGATTTAGGTATCATTGGCAGCCACTCTCGCAAAGGAAACTGCCATGATAATGCCTGTATCGAGTCATTTTTCTCCCATTTTAAATCGGAGATGTTGTATTTGAATCATTTTAAAACAGAAGAAGATTTAATACAAGCAATTGAAGAATATATTTACTTTTATAACTATAAAC